>JBKJKR010000239.1:0-3243 GCA_046597135.1 Acidimicrobiales bacterium
CCTTGGCGAGCTCGGACGCCAGCAGGAAACCGTAGAACTCGGCGGCTCGCTCGCTGCGCAGGCGCGCCGCGGTGCGCAGGATGTCGATCTCGAGCGGAAGGAGCACGCCGGCGCGCCGTCGAGGCATGGCACCAGAGTAGGCGAACGGCGAAGCTTCGCCGCGGTCAGCGACCCACGGCGCGTTCGGAGTCGGCCGCCGCGGCGGCTCCGCGTCTCGGCTAGACCACGTGCATGAACGCGTCCGACCGCCGGTCGGAGGACCGGTGAGGGGATCGCACATGGCTGAACGGCGAGTGGCGTTGGTGACGGGCGCGAGTCGGGGCATCGGCAAGGCCACCGCGTTACGGCTGGCCGAAGCCGGTTTCGACGTTGCGCTCACGGCCCGCACCGTGAAGGAGGGCGAAGGCCGCGCCGACGTGAACTCGGTGCGCGAGGAGCGCGCCGCGGTCGCGGTGCCGGGCAGCCTCGAGACCACCGCGAAGGAGGTCGAGGCCCGAGGACGCAAGGCGCTCGCCATCCCGATGGATCTGCTCGACGCGGCCGCGGTCATCGCCGCGCCGGCGACCACCTTGGCCGAATGGGGCCGCATCGACGTGGTCTTCAACAATGCGATCTTCCAGGGCGGCGGAACGATGGACCGGGTGCTCGACCTCACACCCGAGTCGATGACCCGGCTGTGCGTCGGCAACTACGTGCACCAGGTGCTGCTCATCCAACAGGTGGTGCCCCACATGCGCGAGCGCGGCTCGGGACGCGTGATCAACATGGTGTCGGGCTCGGCTCGCCTCGATCCCACCGCGCCCGCAGGCGACGGCGGTTGGGGCATTGCCTACTCGGCATCGAAGGCCGCGTTCGCACGCGTCGCCGGTGGGCTGAACGCGGAGTTCGGCCCCGACCTGCTGGCGTTCAACGTCGACCCGGGCAACGTCATCACCGAGAAGCGCAAGGCGCTCTCGAAGAACGACGAGTTCCAAGATGCCTACGGCGCGCAGTCGGCCGACGACACCGCGCTCGCGGTCGCGTGGCTCGCCACCGATGCCGACGCGTCGCGCTACCTCGGCAAGTGGATCTACGCCCCGAAGCTCTCGAAAGAGCTCGGTCTCGCCGGCGTGTAAGGCGCGAGTCGCCCCGCGCGGCGGTTCGCCCACGGCCCCGGGATCTGTGATTGTGTGCACCAAGACACGCAACGGGGGAGACGGGGGCGATGGCAGCGAAGGAAGATGCAGAGTCGGGGTACACCGAGCTCGCGCTGAAGAGCGTGCACGAGATCGGCATCGGCGGTGCGTTGATCTCTATGGTGGAACCACACCCCGGCACGGAGTTCGCGTACAACCGCTGGTACGAGGACGACCACTTCTATGCCGGTGCGCTGTACATGCCGTGGATGTTCGCCGGCCGGCGTTACGTGGCCACACGCGAGCTGCAACAGCTGCGCTACCCCGAGCAGTCGTTGATCGCGCAACCGCTCACCGCCGGTTGTTACCTGCACGTGTACTGGATCACGCCTGGTCACGTCGAAGACCACGTCCGTTGGTCGGTGGCCACCAACACGGTGCTGCGCGCCACGAACCGCATCCACCTCGAGCGCACCCACGTGTACACGTCGTTCCAGGACCATGGCGGCTCGTGGTCGCGCGACGTGCGGGGCCCACGCGACTTCCATGCGCTCGACCACCCGTACCCGGGGGTGGTGATGGAAGTGATCGACGCGGTCGAGGGCAGCGACCGCGCCGCGCTCGACGCGTACCTGCGCGAGGAGTACCTGCCGTGGCTGCACCGGTCGCCGGCCGACCCCATCGGCCAGACCGTGTGGTTCGCCCCACAGCCGTTGCCGGCCGACAAGCAGCCGGACGTGGCCGACATCCCCGGCCTCGAACGTCGCTTCACCGTGTTGCACTTCGTCGACTGCGATCCGCGCGAGTGCTGGACGCAACGGTTCGCCCACAACGGTGAACGTGTCGCGGCGAGCGGCAAGGCCGACATCGTGTTCTCCGCCCCATTCATCCCGGTCGTGCAGGGCACCGACCGCTACGTAGACGAACTGCGGTGACCGACATGCTCAAAGGCGAGAAGATCCTCGTGACCGGACCGGCCGGCCAGATAGCAGCGCCCATGTGCGCGTACCTGGCCGAGCACAACGACGTGTGGGGCATCGCCCGCTTCAGCGTGCCCGGCTCGCGCGACGAGGTCGAGGCGATGGGCGTGACCACCCGCGTCGTCGACCTCGCGCGCGCCGACTTCGGCGACCTGCCACAGGACTTCACCTACGTGTTGCACCTCGCGGCGGCCATCGGCCAGAGCCCCGACTACGACGAGTCGTTGCGCGTCAACGCCGAAGCCACCGGGCTGCTGCTCACGCACTGCCGCAACGCGAAAGCGGCGCTCGTGATGTCGACCGCCAGCGTGTACAAGCCCGACGCCGACCCGAGACACCTCTACCTCGAGTCCGACCCGCTCGGCGAGGCCGTGCTGCCGAGCGTGCCCACCTATTCGATCTCGAAGATCGCCGAGGAAGCAGTGGGCCGCTTCTGCGCCCGGTCGTTGAACCTGCCCGTCACCATCGCCCGCATGAACGCGGCGTACAGCGCACGTGGCGGTCTGCCGGCGTACCACCTCGATGCCATCGCGGCGGGCAAGCCGGTCACCGTGCGTCACGACCCGTGCCCGTACAGCCCCATCCACCAGGACGACATCAACGAACAGGTCGCGGCCATGCTCGGCGCGGCGTCGGTGCCGGCCACCATCGTCAACTGGGGCGGCGACGACCCGGTCGGTCCACAGGAGTGGTGCGCCGAGTTCGCGAAGCTCACCGGCGAACCGGCCGAGCTCGTGGTGCAGCCCGTGCCCGGCAGCCAGATCGGCAACTCGCTCGACAACACCAAGCGACTGGCCATCACCGGGCCGTGCCGCGTGCGCTTCCCCGACGGGTTCCGTCGCCTCTTCGAGGAGCGCTACCCGAACGGCGTCGACGGCGGCATCGCCGGCATGAGCAACCCGTTGGCCTGACCGGCCGCCGGGCGTGACGCCCACGAGCGCGGAGTGACGCACGCCAGCGGTGCGCAGTACCCGCCGGGTCGCTGACCCGAGACCGAGCGCCGGCCGGAGTCGGCCAGGAACGCGTACGATCTCTGCGAGCGTCGACGATCGGGGACCGCCATGAACGAACCGGCACCGAAGTATTCACTTGCCGATCTCAACGCGCTCGATGTGCTCGACGTCGACGCGCTCTGCGCGTTGTTCACG
>JBKJKR010000335.1:0-2564 GCA_046597135.1 Acidimicrobiales bacterium
CGTGAAGCCGACCGGGTGGTCGCGGACCACGATGGTGGTCGCCCGGATGAG
Source organism: Acidimicrobiales bacterium (assembly GCA_046597135.1). GTDB lineage: Bacteria > Actinomycetota > Acidimicrobiia > Acidimicrobiales > WLNW01 > WLNW01. The sequence continues at coordinate 52 of JBKJKR010000335.1, forward strand.
CCAGTAGACGATGCTCACGAGCGCGAACGCCGCCGCGCCACGGCGCGCGCCGGGCCGGCTGCGGACATGGGCGAACGCGAGGGCTCCTGCTGCGCCGACGAACGCGAGGGAGGTGATGACGGCGATGGCCTTGCCGCCCGACGACATGTCGTCGTCGCCCAAGGCGTTCTTGATGCGGGTGATCCAGAGGAACACCGTCCAACCACACAGCGCGGCGACGGCGGGCCAGGTGCGCACAGAACGTGTGGATCGGGTGCCCGTGGTCAAGTTCACGCCGGCGACCCTACCGACCATGCTCAACGCGCGGTCATCGGTGCCGACAACACCTTCGTGAGAAGCCATCTGTATGACATCCGTTTGACGAGCGCCGAAGCCGTTGTGCTGTTCGAGCTCCTGCACCGGCTCCAGGAAACGGACGCGGTGCCCGCGCTCGACGAGGTCGAGCGCGACGTGGCCCGAAACCTCCTGGGCCTCCTCGAGGGCGCGCTCGCCGAGCGCGTCGAGTTCGGCTACGCCGACGTCGTGGCGCGGGCCAAGCTCCGACTGCTCAGCGCGGCGCGCTGACCGACACCCACCGTCAGTCGGGGAGATCGAGCGCCAGCTGCGTGTCGTCGCCCGGCAGACGCCAGGATCGGCGGTGCTGTTCGCACGGCCCGAGGTCGCGAAGTGCGGCGAGGTGCTCGGGAGTGGCGTAGCCCTTGTTGACCGACCAGCCGTAGTGGGGGTGCTCGCAGCTGAGCTCGCGCATCAGCGCGTCGCGCTCGACCTTGGCCAGCACGCTCGCCGCGGCGACCGACGCGCAGGTGAGATCGGCCTTGATGCGCAGCACGACGTTGTCAGGCGCTGCCGAGCGCGGCGAGTGCGCCGCACGAGGGGGGCGGCTGAACCAGTCGTAGTTCCCGTCGAGCACGATGACACAAGGCTCGATCGCGAGCGTCGCAAGCGCGCGTTCACCGGCCAGCCGAAGTGCGGCCAGGATGCCCAGCGCGTCGATCTCGGCTGCGCTCGCATGACCCACCGCGCTCGCAACGGCCCACCGTTGGATCTTCGGCACAAGCGCCTCGCGTGCGGCCGGCGTGAGCAACTTCGAGTCGCGCAGCCCCGCCGGAACCCGAGACGTCGACGCGTCGACGACCACGACCCCCGCGGACACCGGGCCGCCGAGGGAGCCGCGGCCCACCTCGTCGCTACCGCACACGAGCACGTGGCCCTCGGAGAAGTACGCACGCTCCATGCGAAGGGTGGGCGGGCGCCGGGCCGGGGCCTTGGCCCGTGCCCGAGCGGTCGATGTCGCGGTCCTCACGCCGGCGACCCTACCGGTGCAGGGGTCGTCGGTTGGCTCAATCCGGTGGGCCTGCGGCCGATCTAGGCGTTGGAAGCTCGTTCGAGGGAGGAAGGCCGTGCGCAAGCGGAAGCAATCACCGCTCGGTCCCTCGCGCGCCGTGCGGACCATCCCGATCACTGCGGCCGAGCTGGTCCGTGATCGTCGCCCGCTCATCCCGCTCGAACCGGCCCTCGTCGACCTCGCAACCGGCCTGCTCAACGCCGGGTCCGGCTCAGAGCCCGCGGCATGGACCTCGTGGGCGTTGCGTGACCAACCCGACACCTCGGGGTTCAGCTATTGGGAGGCACCGGTGGTCGACGGGGAGACCTGTAGCGGCGGCGGCGTGGGCTTCCCTGAGGCGCCGGCCGACACGACCCCCATCACCATGGACGACATCACCTCGGCCGCGGCGGCTGGGTGGCCCTACGACCCGGGCGCCCGTGGACCGGCGCGATCATGGGTGGCCATGGTGGCCGGCGTCGGACTCGATACTGACGACGTGTCGGCCGGCGCGAGCCCTGACGGCAGCCCGACTCCCCCGCCCGACTACGCCTCGTTCACCACGCTGCCCGCGTTCGAACCGTCCGATGTGCACGACGCCATGGCGTTGCACCCGTCGGCCCGGGTGGACGCCCGGTCCGACATCGTCGTCGCGCCGGCACCGTCGATCGATCCGGACGACTTCACGACCCGACTCGAGCGCCCTGACCGAACAGCACGTGCACGCGCTGGCGGCGCGGGCGCTCGAACAGCTCGTGCCCCGGGGCACGGGTGTGTGGTTCGCCGAGCAACCGAACGGTCGGCTCCGAGCCGAGCTCACGAGCGCGGTCGGTGATCACGTCGGATGCGGCGTGATCGATCGGCAATCGTGCCCCGCGATCGTGGCGGGAACGACCCAGCGCTTCGACCGTTCGGACGAGCTCGACGCGTGCCCGAACCTGCGCGCCGCAGGCGGCCCACCGCGTGCCGCCTTGTGCGTGCCGGTCCGTTCGCACGGTCCACTCCGCGGTGTGCTGTTCGTGAGCGCGCCGGTGAACGAACCGCTCGACGATGTGGTCGTCACCTTGACCGAACGTGTCGCACAGACCATCGCCCGGCGCGTGGCCGAGGTTCGCGACGCCGTCGGCTCGGGCGAGTCCGCCGACTGAGCTGCGTCACCAGCTCCCGCCGCCGCCACCCCCGCCACCCC
>JBKJKR010000430.1:0-3064 GCA_046597135.1 Acidimicrobiales bacterium
GACGTCGTAGTCGACGTCGCGGGTGAGCCCCCGCACGATGCTGGCGAACTTGTAGTAGAGCTTGGCCGCGTCGGCCACCCGTCCGGAGATGATCAGCGGGGTCCGGGCCTCGTCCACCAGGATCGAGTCGACCTCGTCGACGATGCAGTAGTTGTGGCCGCGCTGCACCTTGTCGGCGAGCGACATGGCCATGTTGTCGCGGAGGTAGTCGAACCCGAACTCGTTGTTCGTGCCGTAGGTGACGTCGCACGCGTATTGGGCGCGCTTGTAGGCGGAGTCGAACTCGCCGGGCACCACGAGACCCACGGACACCCCGAGGAAGCCGTGCACCTGACCCATCCACTCGGCGTCGCGCGTGGCGAGGTAGTCGTTGACCGTGCAGACGTGCACGCCCTTCGACGAGATCGCGTTGAGGTACACGGGCAGGGTCGACACGAGTGTCTTGCCCTCGCCCGTCTTCATCTCGGCGACCCAGCCGAGGTGCAGCGCCGCACCACCCATGAGCTGCACGTCGTAGTGACGTTGGTCGATGATGCGGCTGGCCGCCTCGCGCACGACCGCGAACGCCTCGACCAACAGATCGTCGAGCGATTCGCCGTTGTCGTGACGACGACGGAACTCGCCCGTCTTCGCCGCCAACGCCTCGTCCGACAACGCGGAGGTCTCGGCCTCGAGGGCGTTGACGTCGGGCACGAGCGCCTGCAAGGCCTTGACCTTGCGACCCTCACCAGTTTTCAAGAGCTTGTTCAACACACCCATGAGGCGACCACTCTACCTGCGGACCTGGCCGGCCCAGGACCCAGGCCCGGAAGTGGGCGCGGGCCGAAACCCCCGCCCACCACACGGACCGGACGAAACGGACGAGGCGTCAGACGCGCGGTTCCTCGTCGATGAGCCCGACGGTGCCGTCGGATCGCCGGTACACCACGCCGGTCAGCGTGGTCTCGACGTTGGCGAAGAAGAAGAAGTCGTGGCCCAGCAGCTCCATCTGCATGGCGGCCTCGGCCGCGGTCATGGGGGTCATGACGAACCGCTTCGTCTTGACGATGTTGGTGCCCATCTCCTCGTCGATCAACGAGGTGGTGAGCGCCCCGGGCTCGACGCGTACGGCCTTCGGGCCACCGTGGTGGCGGCGCACGAGCTTGGTCTTCAGCTTGTGCAGCTGGTGCTCGAGCTTCTCGACCGCGAGGTCGACGGCCTTGTATGCGTCGGGCGCAGCGACCTTGCAGCGCACGCGGTGGCCATGACCGCTCATGCTGACCTCGCAGACCTCTTTGCGGTCGGCCAACCGAGGGTTCTTCTCCTCGGACAGGTGCACCTCGGCGTGGTCCATCCCCTCGAGGAACTTGTCGAGGCGCCCGATCTTGTCGCGGATCACCTCCTCGAGTCGGGGTGTTACCACCGTCTTCCGGCTGCTGATCGCAATCTGCATGGGCGACCCTCCTTGCGGGTGGGACTATGTGCGCTCAGCTTGCCACGTGCGGTGCGTCGGCCGCGCGGCCGAACGATTCTTTTCGGACGCGGCGGCCATCACCCGCCGACCGACCCCTTCGGCGGGGTCGCGCACACCGCCCGGGCGTGCACCTCGGCGGCCCCGCTCCAGCGCAACGCCCGCGCGGCCTGGGCGAAGGTGGAGCCCGTGGTCACGATGTCGTCGATCAGCAGGACACGGCGACCCGCCACTCGTCGCGGGCGCGCCTCGAAGACTGGGCCCGCACGTCGTTGCACGGCACCCAACCCTGTCTGGTGCCCCGTGCCGACGCGGCGCAGCGTCGACACGGCGGGAGCCCGGAGAACCCGGGCCACCGCCCGGGCCAGCACCTCGGCCTGGTCGAACCCCCGGTCGCGCACTCGTGTCGCGGTCGACGGGGCCCACGTGACGAGATCGACGGGCGGCGCCCCACCGGCCAATGCCTGCGCACAGAACCCGACGATGTCGCGCCGGTTCCGGTACTTGAACGCGAGCATCATCGAACGGGCCGCGTCGTCGTATCGGTAGCACGCGCCCGTGGAGACGCATCCGTCGGCGCCGGGCACGGGTGACGCGCGCACCAGCCGACGGCGACAGCGCAGGCAGGGCGCAGGGCCGATGGTCGCACACAACGGACAACGGGTCGGCAGGAACATGGGTCGACGGTACGCAGGACCGATGACACCCCCGGACGCGCCAAGATCGCCGATGGCTGCGTGGCGCCGAGCACTCGGCGCCATACCGTTCGGGCGTGACTTTGAACGCCCGCTTCCTGCGCCTCGTCAGTGGGCTCGTGCTGTGTGGCGTGGCCGTGTCGCTCATGGTGCGGGCCCGTCTCGGGCTCGGTCCGTGGGACGTGCTGCACCAGGGCATCGCCACCCGCACGGGCATCGCGATCGGCACCGTGGGCATCCTCGTCGGCCTCGCCGTGCTGGTGTTGTGGATCCCCATGCGCGAGCGACCCGGCATCGGCACCATCACCAACATGGTGCTCATCGGGGTGGTCATCGACCTGTTGCTGGCCGTGATCGAACCGCCGCAGGCCATGGCGGTGCGCGTGCTGTTCCTCGTGGCCGGGGTGAGCGTGTTCGGGCCGGGCATCGCCTTGTACGTCGGCGCCGCACTCGGCGCAGGTCCGCGCGACGGCCTCATGACCAACCTCGCCCGCCGCGGCATGTCCATCCGCGCCGCCCGCACGGTGGTCGAGCTCGGCGCCCTGGTCGCCGGCTTCGCACTCGGCGGCACCGTCGGACTCGGCACCGTCCTCTACGCCGCCACCATCGGCCCCACCACCCAGTTCTGGATGACGCGGCTGCCCGGCCACATCATCCTCGTCCCCGCCACAGCCACGACTGAGCGCTAACGCGTACTGAAGATGCCCTCGTAGTGCGGTCGGGCCGCGGGTCGGGGCCGTCGTTGCCGCGTTGGGTGTTCGTCGAAGGATGGGGTACCTGGGTGGTACTTCACGCTTCAAGGAACGCCGCGGGTCAGGTCATTGCGAGGTCCTCGAGGCGAAGCCGCCGGTTCCGGGAGCGGCGAAGCCGCCTCCCGACAGGGGGTGCCCGAGGGGGTACGCTCCGCGCTCCCCCTCGG
>JBKJKR010000546.1:0-6928 GCA_046597135.1 Acidimicrobiales bacterium
GCCGGGGCGCGGGCGACCGACCGGACTGTTGGCGCGCAAACCCCCACAGTGGGGGATTTCGCGCCAACAGTCGGGTGCGCAACCCTGAGGGTGCATCGATCGGCGCGCCACGAGCGCTCACAACGGCTACAAACGGTGCATGGCGTTCTACGATCCGACGAGCCCCGAGGTGCTGGCCGACCCGTTCCCGGCGTACGCAGCACTGCGCGCCGGGTGCCCGGTGCATCACCACGAGTCGTTCACGCCACCGTTCTTCACGGTCACCCGCCACGACGACGTGACCGAGGTGCTCCGTGACGTCGAGACCTGGTCGATGAAGTACGGCCCGAGCCCGCAGTACACGCGCGGCAGTGGCCTCGTGAGCGACCCGCCCGAGCACACCGAGTTCCGGCGGCTGTTCATCCGCGGGTTCACGCCCCGCACCGTCGGCGCGCTCGAGACCGAGCTCGAACAGATCGCGAGCGACCTGCTCGATCGCATGGCGCCGCTCGGTCGCGCCGACTTCCACGCCGCGTTCGCGTACCCGTTCCCGATGACGGTCATTGCTCGGCTGCTCGGCATCCCTGAGGAGGACCTCGATCTGTTCGCCGAGATGTCGGACGACCTCACCCGTACGTACAACCTGCCCGACCCGCGCGCCTCGGGCCCGGCGCGCGCCCGTCTCGACGCGTACTTCCAACACGAGATCGATCGTCGGCGCGCCATGCTCGACGACGCCGGCGTGCTCGAGCCGGGGGAGGAGCACCTCGGCGACGTCGTGCCGAACGACATGATCTCGGGTTTCGTGGTGGCCGAGTACCAAGGCCGGCGCCTCACCGATCACGAGATGCAGTGGGTGCTGCTGCTCCTGATGCTCGGCGGCAACGAGACCAGCACCGCGCTGCTCACCAACGTCGTGTGGCGCCTGCTCGAAGACCCGGCTCGTTGGGCTGCGGTGCGCGCCGACCGGTCGCTCGTCGACGTCGCGATCGAAGAGTCGTTGCGCTACGACCCGCCGGTCCTCGGCTTGTTCCGCACGGCCACGCACCCGGTCGAGATGCACGGGGTCACGGTGCCGGAGAAGGCCAAGATGATGGTCTGCTATGCGTCGGCCAACCGCGACGAGTCGCAGTGGACCCGGCCCGACGAGTTCCTCCTTGACCGTCCGCTCGAAGCGGTGCGCAAGCACCTGAGCTTCGGGTTCGGGCACCACTTCTGCCCGGGCGCGACGCTGGCCCGTGTCGAGGGGCGCATCGCGGTGGGGCTCCTCCTCGATCGGTTCCCCGACCTGCGCCTCGACGGCGAGACGACCCGCATCGAGGCGTTCAACCTCTGGGGTCGGGCGACGCTGCCGCTTGCCTGGTAGGGGCGGCAAGATCAGGCCGGACGCGCCTGGTGACGGGTGGCTCATGGCCGGTACCATGGCGGCATGACGGAGCTCGACTACTTGGCCTTTGACGCCGACAACCATTACTACGAAGCCGTTGACGCCTTCACCCGCCACCTTCCGGCGAAGTGGGCCGACCGCACCGTGCAATGGTGCGAGATCAACGGCCGCAAGTACCAGATCGTGGGCGGCAAGCTCAGCAAGGCCGTGGTCAACCCCACGTTCGACCCCATCGCCAAGGCCGGCGCGATGCACGAGTACTTCCGCGGCAACCCCAACGGGAAGTCGCCGATCGAGTTCCTGGCCGACCGCGAACCCATCCCGGCGCACTACCGCCACTCCGACGCCCGCGTGAAGATCATGGACAAGCAGGGCCTCGAGAAGATCTGGTTGTTCCCCACGCTCGGCGTGCTCTACGAGGAGCTGCTCAAGAACGATCCCCAGGCCGTCGGTGTCGCGTTCACCGCGTTCAACCGCTGGCTCGACGAGGACTGGGGCTGCAACTACGAAAACCGCATCTTCGCGGCGCCGTACATCGCCTTGGCCGACGTCGACCACGCCGTCGCCGAGCTCGAGTGGGCGCTGTCGCGCGACGCCCGCGTGGTGTGCATGCGACCCGCCGCACCCACCACGGCCGACGGTCAGATGTCGCCGTTCAGCACCTACTTCGACCCGTTCTGGGCGCGCGTCAACGAGTCGGGCATCGCCGTGGTCGTGCACGCCGGCGACAGCGGCTACTCGTCGCAGGGCTACGCCGACGACAAGTTCGGCGCCTCGTTCGGCGGCGGCTGGGCCCCGTCGGTGCGCACCTTCTCGATCGAGCGCGCCGCGTACGACTTCCTCATCACCGCCGTGTTCGAGAAGCTGTTCATCCGCTTCCCGAACGTGCGGCTCTGCTCGGTCGAGAACGGCTCCGAGTACCTGAGCGACCTGTTCAAGAAGCTGGCGTCCACCGTCAAGAAGATGCCCGGCTACTTCCACGAGGAGCACCCGGCCGACACCTTCCGCGAGCACGTGTGGATCAACCCGTTCTGGGAAGACGACCCGTACGAGGTCATCGAGCACATGGGCGCCGACCGCGTCATCTTCGGTTCCGACTGGCCCCACATCGAAGGCATGCCGCAGCCGCTCGATTACGCCACCGAGTTGAAAGAGCTCGACCCCGCCAGCATGAAGCTCGTGCTGCGCGACAACGCGCTCGCGCTCACCGAGCGTCGGTCGGCCTGATCACTCGCTGATCCCACGTCGGCGCACTCCGTGACCCGCGAGCGACTGCACCCGCGCCTCGCCGGGTTCGGCGCAACCATCTTCGGTGAGATGTCGGCTCTGGCGGCGCGCACCGGTTCGATCAACCTCGGCCAGGGCTTCCCCGACACGGACGGCCCGGCCGAGGTGCTCGACGCGGCCATCGCCGCGATGCGCGCCGGCCAGAACCAGTACCCGCCGCCGCTCGGCATCCCCGACCTGCGGCTCGCGATCAGCGAGCACCAGCAACGGTTCTACGGCCTGACCTACGACCCCGACACCGAGGTGCTCGTCACCACCGGGGCCACCGAGGCGATCGCCGCGACCATCCTCGCGCTGTGCGGCCCCGGCGACGACGTGATCTCCCTCGAGCCGTACTACGACAGCTACCCGGCCAGCATCGCCATGGCCGGCGCTCGACGGGTGCCCGTCACGTTGCGCGCCCCGGACTTCGCGTTCGACGTCGACGCATTCCGCGCGGCGATCACCCCGGCCACGCGCCTCGTCCTGGTGAACACACCGCACAACCCCACGGGCAAGGTGTTCACCCGCGCCGAGCTCACCGCCCTGGCCGAGGTGTGCATCGAGCACGATCTCGTCGTGCTCACCGACGAGGTGTACGAGCATCTCGTCTACGACGCCGAGCACGTGCCGCTCGCGGCCATACCCGGCATGCGCGACCGCACCATCACGGTCTCCTCGGCCGGCAAGACGTTCTCGTTCACGGGTTGGAAGGTGGGTTGGCTGTGCGCGTCGCCCGCGCTGGTCACCGCCGTGCGCACCGTGAAGCAGTTCCTCACCTATGTCAGCGCGGCGCCGTTCCAACCGGCCGTGGCCACCGCGCTCCGATTGCCCGATTCCTACTTCGCCGGCTTCGCGGCCGACCTGCGCGACAAGCGAGATCTGCTGTCGGCCGGGCTGCGTGCCGCGGGCTTCACCGTGTACCACCCGCAAGGCACGTACTTCATCACCACCGACATCCGCTCCCTCGGCGAGACCGATGGCATGGCGTTCTGCCGTGCCCTTCCCGAGCGGGTGGGTGTGGTGGCCATCCCCGCGGTGGTGCTCTACGACGACGTGGTCGAAGGCGCGCCGCTCGTGCGTTTCGCGTACTGCAAACGGCGTGAGGTCCTCGACGAGGCCATCGTCCGATTGGGGAAGCTGTGAGAGTCGCCGCCGTGCAACACGACATCGTGTGGGAGGACCCGGCACGCAACTTCGAACGGCTCGCGCCGCTCGTCGCCGAAGCGGCCCACACCGGTGCGCGGCTCGTGGCCCTCACCGAGATGTACGCCACCGGGTTCTCCATGGCCGCCGAGCGCATCGCCGAGGATGCCGCCGGACCGAGCGCCGAGTTCCTCACCGAGCAGGCGAAGCAGCATCAGGTGTGGGTGTGCGCATCGGTGCCCACCAAGGCCCGCCCGAAGGCCCCGTCGCCGTTGCCGACCAACACGTTCGTGCTCGCATCACCCGACGGCGTGGTGCAGCGCTACGACAAGCTGCACCCCTTCAGCTACGCCGGCGAGGACGAGCACTACGGCGCCGGCGAGCTTGCGTGCACCTTCGACGTCGAAGGGGTGCGGGTCACACCCTTCGTCTGCTACGACCTCCGCTTCGCCGACGTGTGGTGGGCCAAGGCCGCCGCGACCGATCTGTACGTGTGCGTCGCCAACTGGCCCGCGGCGCGCCGCACCCACTGGCAGACGCTGTTGCGGGCGCGCGCCATCGAGAACCAGGCGTACGTGCTCGGCGTCAACCGGGTCGGCGAAGGCGTCGACCGTGCCGGCACGAGCATCGAGTACGTGGGCGACTCGATGCTCGTCGACCCGCTCGGCGCGGTCCTCGTCGCAGCCGACGAGGGCGTGCAACAGGTGGTCACCGCCGACGTCGACCCGCGGCGCGTCACCGACGTGCGCAGCTCGTTCCCATTCATGCGCGACCGGCGCTCATAAGCCCCGCGTCACGCCTACCGAAAGAAGCTCACATGGCTGCTCTCGACCGCTTCCGTCTCGACGGCAAGGTCGTGCTCGTCACCGGCGCAGGTCGTGGCATCGGCGCGGGTTGTGCGCGCGTGTTCGCCGAAGCGGGCGCCGACGTCGCGATCACCGCGCGCACGGTGGAACAGCTCGACGAGGTCGCAGCCGAGGTGCGGGCGTTCGGGCGGCGCTCCCTCGTCGTGCCCGGTGATGTCACCGACCTTGGGTTCCTCGCCGAGTTCGTCGCGCAGGCCAAGGCCGAGCTCGGCCGCATCGATCTGGTGGTGAACAACGCCGGTGGCGGCGGCATCGGTGCGCTGCTCGGCGTGTCGTCGCACGAGCTCGAGTCGCAGTTCCACTTCAACGTGACCACCGCGTTCGAGCTGACGAAGCTGGCCATCCCACACATGCTCGAGGCCGGCGGCGGCAGCGTGGTCAACATCTCGTCGTTCATGGGCCGCATGCCCGACCGCGGGTTCGTCGCCTACGGCACCGCGAAAGCAGCGCTGGCCCACATGACGCGGCTGATGGCGTTCGACTGTGCACCCAAGATCCGCGTCAACGCCATCGCCGTCGGGTCCATCGCCACCTCGGCGCTCGAAGGTGTGCTCACCATGCCGGTGCTGCGTGACGAGATGGTGGCCAAGACGCCGCTCGGTTTCATCGGCGTGCCCGAGGACATCGGCCTGTGCGCGCTGTACCTCGCGTCGGATGCGGGTCGTTACGTCACCGGCAAGATCATCGAGTGCGACGGCGGCACCGAGGCCGCCACGCTCGACCTGCGCATCCCCGACCTCAGCTGAGGTCGTGCGCCCCCGGCGCGGCGGCCGCGTCGACGAACACCGGGACGTGGCTCGGCCCCTTCGGTCGCAGCGCGAAGGCGTGCGCGGCCGGCAGGGCAGGGTCGCCGTCGAGTGCCCGCTTCAGCGGTTCGCGCTTGTCGGCGCCACAGATGAGCCACACGACGTGGCCGACTTCGGCGATGCCGTTCTGGGTGAGCGTCATGCGGCGATACCCGTTGAACACCTCGGTGACGGTGACGCGCTCGTAGGTGGTGCGCACGTCGGGTTGATCGGGCGGCCACGACGCGGTGTGGCCGTCGGCGCCCATGCCCAGGTGCGCCAGGTCGAGCGGTCGCAGCTTCTCGGCGTAGGCCCGCGCCGCTCCGCGTAGATCGGTTGCGGTGACGTCCATGAGCAAGATGTTGTGCTCGGGGATGGGCACCCGATCGAGCAGCTCCGCCCGAAGCGCGGTTGCGTTGCGGGCCGGGTCGCCGTCTGGAGCGACACGTTCGTCGATCTGGCGCACCATGACCCGGGACCAATCGAGGTCGGCGTCGGCGAGCGCGCGCACGAGTAGCGCGCCGGTGCTACCGCCCGAGAACCCGAGGTGCGCAAACCGGCGCCGGTAGATGGTGTTGCGTGCGAACTGCGCGATGTACTCGGCCGCGGCAACGACCGCGCCCGCAGCGTCGGCGCTTACCCGGAGGTCAACGGTGGATGCCATGTGTCGCCCTCGTTGCGGAAGATCGAGTCGGCCTCGGGCGGACCCCACGAGCCGCGTTCGTAGGTGAACACCTCGCCGCACTCGTCGAGCGCGGGTTGCACGATGCGCCACGCTTCTTCGACCGCGTCGACGCGGGCGAAGCGACGCGTGTCGCCTTTGAGTGCGTCGTCGAGCAGTCGGTCGTAGGCCTCGCGTCGTTGGCCGAGCGCATGGTCGAAGTCGACGTTGAGATCGATGTTGTGCGCCACACCCGCACTGCCCGGCTCTTTGGCCTGCACGGTCATGGTGACACCGTCGGGGCTGCTCAGCCGGAAGCGGATCATGTTGGGGCCCGACTCCACCGCAGTCGACTCCTGGTAGAGCTTGCGGGGTGGCTTGCGCAGTTCGACCACGGCTTCGACCGCGCTCTGGGTGAGCGCTTTGCCGGCGCGCACGTAGAACGGCACCCCGGCCCACCGCCACGACTCGATCTCGAGGCGCAGCGCGACGAAGGTCTCGGTCTGCGATGCGGGCGCCACGCCGAGCTCGTCGCGGTAACCGTCGTACTGACCACGCACCAGGTTGCGGCAGTCGATCGACTTCATGGCCGCAAGCACCTTGGTGGTCTCGTCGCGAAGGTGTTCGGCGCCGATGTCGAGCGGTGGTTCCATCGCGAGCAGCGCGACCACCTGCAGGAGGTGGTTCTGCACGACGTCGCGAACGACGCCCACCGAGTCGTAGAACGACCCGCGACCTTCGACCGCGAACTGCTCGGCCATGGTGATCTGCACGTTGTCGACGTAGTTGCGGTTCCATATCGGTTCGAGGAACGAGTTCGCGAACCGGAACACCAACA
>JBKJKR010000071.1:0-9165 GCA_046597135.1 Acidimicrobiales bacterium
CTTGCCGCGGAACGCGGCGTCGATTCGGTGAACGTCATGCTCGACCTCGCGCTCGAAGAGGGGCTCGCGACGCGGTTCCGACTCGTCATGGTCAACGACGTCGACGCCGAGATCGACGAGCTGCTGCAGCGCAAGCAGTTCCTGCTCGGTCTGTCGGACGCCGGTGCCCACACCGACATGCTGTGCGATGCGAACTACTCGACCGTTCTGCTCGGCAAGTTCCACCGCGAGCGCGGCGTGCTGTCCCTCGAGGATGCGGTGTGGCGCCTCACCGGGCACCCTGCGGCCATCTACAACATCGTCGATCGCGGCGTCATCCGCGAAGGTGCGTTCGCCGACCTCGTGGCATTCGACGTGGACCACATCGGTACCACGGCGATGACACGCGTCGCCGACTTCCCCGCGGGTGCGTCACGCCTGGTTTCGCGCGGTGTCGGCATCGAGCACGTGTGGGTCAACGGCGTCGCGACACGCCGCGACGGCGAGGATCTCGACGGCGTGCGCCCCGGTGTCCTGCTGCGCTCGGTGCCCGACGCCTGACCGCTGACGGGTCGTCTCACCGACCGATCAGATCGAGTCGAGCGCCGCGTTCAACAGCCGCGCCGCGCGCCCGTCGCCCTGTGGTTCGCCGAGCTGGTTGAAGACGAACCCGAACCCGAGCCGGGCGTCGGGGTCGGCGTGGCCGAGTGATCCGTACGCCCCGCCGTGGCCGAACCCGTTGCTGCCGGGGCGATAGCTGGTCGGCGTGCCCGAGGTCGCGAACCCGAGCCCGAACTCGGTGACCGCGCCGTGGGTGCGGTCGACGCCGTGCACCTGGGGCGTGCGCGCAACGGTGATCGTCTCGGGCCGCAGGACACCCTCGTCGTTCACGAGCGCACCGTAGATGCGGGCCATGCCGCGAGCCGTCGCGAACCCGTTGGCCCCTGGCACCTGCGCTCTCCGCCACGGGATCGAGTTCAGGATCGGCGGGGTGAGGATGCGCGGGTCGTCGTAGCGCTCGATGGACGCGGCGTCGGCGCCCACTGCCTTGCGCGCCACGTCGGCCAGCATCGAACCCGGGTGGGGGAGCGCGAGCTCGGCCACCCGGTGGTCTTCGGCGGCCGGGGTGCCGATGAAGAAGTCGGCGCCGAGCGGGCCGGCGATCTCGTCGCGGAAGAACGCGCCGAGGTCGCGTCCGTCGACGCGTCGCACGACCTCGCCGTTCAGGTGACCGAACGACAGCGTGTGATAGCCGTGCGCGGTGCCGGGCTCCCAATGTGGCTCCTCGGCGGCCAACGCGTCGACGACGGTGGCCCAGTCGAAGATGCCGCCCGGGGGCAACGGATCGCGCAAGCGGTTGAGGCCCGCCGAGTGGGTGAGCAGATGACGGAGCGTCACGTCCTGTTTGCCCGCTGCGGCGAACTCCGGCCAGTACGTCGCGACCGCTTCGTCGTAGTCGAGAAGGCCGTCTTCGGCGAGTCGATGCACCGCGATGGCCGTCATGCCCTTGGTGCACGAGCACACGCACGCGAGGGTGTCGGCGGTCCACGGTTTGGTGCGCGCGACGTCGTCCCAGCCGGCCCACAGGTCGACCACGCGCCGTCCGTCGACCTCGACGCACACCGCGGCACCGAGCTCGGGCAGGCCACCTTTCGGGTGCCGGACGAAGTGCTCGGCGAACGCGTCGAACACCGAGCCGAAGGCCGGGTCGTAGGTGCCGGATATCTCGATCGGATCAGTCACGGCACGGAGTCTGCTCGCGATCGAGGCTCGCGGCCACCGCCATCGCCGCCGCACCGAGCAGGTCCGATCACCGAGCGCGTCCGGTCACCACGCGAGCGTGGTTGCCGCGTGCTCGGCAAGCGCGACCACGGCGAGGTGGGTGTTCGACCGGGGCACCATGGGCATCATCGACGCATCGATGATGCGCAGGCCTTCGGTGCCGTGGACATCGCACGACACACCCACCACGCTGTCGGTCGGATCCTGCCCCATGCGACATGTTCCGACCCCGTGGTAGAAGGCCGTGTGCTCGGTCGCGATCAGGTGGTCGATCGCCGCGTCGTCGAGGGCGAGATCGCGACCCACCCGGGCCAGGTCGGTGACGATGCCGCTCGAATGCGCGATGCGCGCCGCGAGCCGCCAACCCTCGCGGATGCGGACGATGTTGGAGTCGATGCCGGCGAAGGGCCACCGTATCGACGCGACGGCATCAGGATCGAGCGAATCGACGGCGACGACACCTTCACCGTCGGGGATCTGGAGGCTGACGCTCATGGCGATCGAGCGGGCGCCGTCAGCGTGCCGGCGCACGAACGGTGTGACCTGGAGGTCGTTGGTGCGACCGCTTCCTGGTGCGGTGGTGCGCAGCAACACCTGCAACGACGGGTCGTTGTCGCCGACGATTCGCGGGTCGACAGGCGCGGCGTACGTGACCACATAGTGGTCGGTGAGGTGCATGCCCACGTGAGGGTTGTCGACCACGACCTGGCCCCCCAGCGCGGTGATGGTCTGTGGCGCCCCGATGCCCGAGCGCAGGAGCAACAGCGGGTCTTGTACGACGCCCGCGCAGAGCACGACACGGTCGGCGCTGATGCGCGTGCCGTCGTTCAGTTCGACACCCGTGGCACGGGTGCCATCGAACAGCACGCGCCGCACATGCGAGTCGCCGCGAACGTGGAGGTTGGGGCGGGTCCGAGCGGGCTCGATGTAGGCCTGCAGGTTCGAGATGCGCTTGCGTTCGACGCGGTTCATCGGGATCGGGCCGATGCCCGTTGTGCCGGGCGCGTTGTGGTCGGCACATGCGGCGTGGCCGAGGTCGAGGCAGGCGTCGTTGAACGCCTGCTGCAGCGGTGTCCACGAATCGGGTGACCAACGGACGACGGGGATGGGTCCTCGATCGCCGTGATAGGGCAGTCGACCGAAGTCCTGGTCGGTCTCGCTGCGACAGAACGCCGGCAGCAGGTCGTCGAAGTGCCAGCCCGGGGGCATCGTGGCGAAGTCGTCGGGTTCGGCCCGCATGGCCACGCCGCCGTTGGTGGCCGAGGAGCCACCCACCCCGCGCCCGCGTCCGTAGTGCAACATGCGGCCGCCGATGCTGGTGACCTGGTTCCCCCAGTCGTGCGGCCAGGCGATGGGCATCGACAAGGTGGCGAGCTCGACAGGAAGTGAGGACGCCGGGTAGTCGGGGCCGGCGTCGAGCAGGAGCACGCGCCGATCGGCATCCTCGGTCAGCCTCGCCGCGAGCACGCCGCCGGCCGACCCCGCACCCACGATGACGATGTCGTAGCTCTCGATGTCGTAGCTTTCGATGTCGTAGCTCTCGTTCATGGTGCGGTGCCCTGCGGATCGGGTTGCGGGTTCTTGGCGATGGGCGGTAGTTCGGCCGCGCCGAGGTCGGCGGCCAGTCGGTTCACGAGCGCGGCGAGGGTGCCGCGGTCGTTCTCGGACCAGTCGGCCAGCACGGTGGCGAGATGCTCGAGCCGGTAGCTCACGATGCGCTCATAGACGATGCGTCCGTGGTCGGTGAGCGTGATCTCGATGGCCCGGGCGTCGTCGGCTGCGGGCTGGCGGTGCACGAGCCCATCGTCGACCATTTGGTTGACCTGACGGCTTGCGGTGGCGGCATCCATCACTGTGGCCTCGGCGAGCTCGCGCAGGTTGAGCCGCCCGTGATCGGACAGACTGCGCAGCAGCGCATACCCGGCACGCGTGACCACGGCACCGATGCTGGCCGACTGGCGGGTGTCGAAACGTCGGTTGGCGCTGAGCCGGAACAGGCCTTCGAGTGCGCGTTCGACGGCGATGTCCTCGATGGTCGACCGACGCAGTCCGCTTGCTCGTGCTTTGTCAGGCATGCTATCCATTGCTTGTCTTAGTCAACAATGTGGCTGACTGTAGCGGCACAGCTCGCCGGCACGCCACCGTGGGGGGAACGTTCATGAGCGAAGCACGCGTGCACAAGATCACCGAGGCCGGTCCGGTCCACGACCAGCGCGAGATCGATGCGGTGGTGAAGGTCCTCGAGTCGGGGATCATGGATCTCGGCGAGAACGTGGCCGAGTTCGAGCGCCGCGGCGCGGAGCTCCTCGCCAAGCAACACGCGGTGATGGTCAACTCGGGGACCTCGGCGTTGTGGCTCGCGGTCGATCTGCTCGAGTGCCAGCCGGGCGACGAGGTCATCACGTCGCCGCTCACGTTCTCCTCCGACATCGCACCGCTCGTGCGCAACGGCATCGTCCCCGTCTTCGTCGACGTCGAGCCCGATACGTACCAGATCGACGTGTCGAAGATCGAGGCGATGATCAGCCCGCGCACGAAGGCCATCCTCACGCCGAACCTGGTGGGCAACTGTCCCGACTGGGATGCGATCCGCGCCATCGCCGACAAGCACGGCCTGCTGGTGGTCGAGGATTCCTGCGACGTGCTCGACTCGTACCTGCGCGGCACCCGTACGGGACTGCGCGCCGACATCGTCGTCACGAGCTTCGCCCGCTCGCACTCGATGACCGCAGCGGGCAACGGCGGCATGATCGCCGTCAACGACGCCGACTGGCACGACAAGAACCTGATGCGTCGCCGCTGGGGGCGTCGCAGCGAGACGTATCTGTTCGGCAGCCGCAAAGGCAGCGACGAGCGCTTCGGGCCACTCGCCGATGGCACGCCGTACGACCTGATCTTCGTGTTCGACGACATGGGGTACAACTTCGAACCGAGCGAGATCATGGCTGCGTACGGTCTCGTGCAGATGGAGAAGCTGCCCGAGTTCAACGCCCGGCGCAATCGCAACAAGGCGCAACTCGACGCCGTGCTCGCCCAGCACACCGACAAGGTCGTGGCGCCGCGCATGACCGAGGGCGTCGAGTCGACCTGGATGCGCTACCCGTTCATGCTCGCCGATGGCATCGATCGCATCGCCGCGCAGGAGTTCTTCGTCGACAAGAACGTGGCGACCCGCATGATCTGGACCGGCAACATCTTGCGCCAGCCCGGCTTCGCGAACATCGCACATCGCCAACCAGAGGGCGGCCTGCCCAACTGCGATCGCGTGATGGACCGTGCGCTCTCGCTCCCGCTGCACCACGGCCTCACCAGCGACGACATGGGCCACATCGTCGACGCCACGAACGAATGGCTGACCTCGCTGTGAACCCACCGAAGGACCGGGTCTTCTACTCGAGCAGCGTCCACGACGAACGCGAGATCGAAGCAGTGGTCGAGGTGCTGCGCTCGGGACCACAGGGTCTGTGGCCCGGTCGTCGCGTCACGGCCATGGAACGTCAGGTCGCCGCGCTTTTCGGCAAGTCACGAGGCGTCATGGTCAACTCGGGTTCGTCCGCGCTCTACCTCGCGATCGAACTGCTCGACCTCGAACCCGACGATGAGATCGTCACCTGCGGTCTCACGTTCTCGACCGACATCGCGCCGATCGTGCGCGCCGGGCTCGTACCGGTGCTCGTCGACGCGGAGATCGACACCTTCTGCGTCGACGTGGCGCGCGTCGAGGAGATGATCACGCAGCGCACCAAGGCGCTGCTCATGCCGAACCTCATCGGCAACACGCCCGACTGGGATGCGCTGCGGGCCATCGCCGATCGGCACGGTCTGGTCACCATCGAAGACTCGTGCGACACGCTCGGGCCGCGCCTTCACGGCACACCCACCGGCGAGCGATCCACCATCACGGTGACGAGCTTCGCGAACTCGCACATCCTCACCTGTGGCGGGAACGGCGGCATGGTGTTGTTGAACGACGATGCGCTGAGGGATCGCGCCGTGATGCTTCGCCGATGGGGGCGGCGCTCCGAGGTGAACTTCTTCGGATCGCGTCGGGCCGAACGCAACTTCTGGGAGGACCTCGACGGCA
The DNA here is from genome assembly GCA_046597135.1 of Acidimicrobiales bacterium. Classification (GTDB taxonomy): domain Bacteria; phylum Actinomycetota; class Acidimicrobiia; order Acidimicrobiales; family WLNW01; genus WLNW01. The sequence continues at coordinate 5,846 of JBKJKR010000071.1, forward strand.
TCCGCTACGACAACCAGTTCATCTTCGACGAGCTCGGTTGGAACTTCGAGCCCTCCGAGATGGGTGCCGCGTTCGGGCTCGAGCAGTTGAAGAAGCTCGATGCGAACCTGGCGCGGCGACGCCTCACCTACGACCGATACACCGAGTTCTTCGATCCGCATCGTGATCGCTTCACGCTGCCCCGCCAGCTCGAAGGACTCGAGACCGCATGGCTCGGCTATCCACTGCTCATCGAGCCCGACGCCGGCTTCGAGCGACCCGACATCCAGCTGTACCTCGACGAGCGCGGCATCGACACCCGCACCATCTGGACGGGCAACGTGGCACGCCAGCCGATGTTGAAGGGCCGTCGTGTCGTGTTGCCCGACGACGGCTTGCCGAACGCCGATGCCGTGATGGAACGCGGCGTGCTGTTGCCGCTCAGCCATGCCATCGACGACGAGACGCTCGACTTCGTGCTCGAGCAACTCGCCGACTTCCTCGCGGGTCGATGAGCGAGCCCATGAGCGCGCCGACGCCCGCCGGCCCCGCTCCGGTCAGCTGCATTCGGATCGACGGCAAGGTCGTCATCGTCACGGGAGGCGCCAACGGGCAGGGTGCGGTGACTGCCGCACTCCTGCGCGCCGCCGGAGCCACCGTGTTCATCACCGACTACGACGAAGTGGCCGGCGAGCGCGCCTCGGTCGCTGCAGATGCCACGTTCCTGCGTCACGACGTCACCTCCGAGGCCGACTGGCAGCACGTGGTCGAACGCGTCCTGTCGGACTGCGGCCGGCTCGACGTGCTGGTGAACAACGCGGGCGTCATCGAATGGGAGACGATGACCACGACATCGACCGAGAACTGGAATCGTCTCGTCGCCATCAACCAGACCGGGCCGTTCCTCGGTATGCGCGCCGTCGCTACGACGATGAAGGCACAGCGGTGGGGTTCCATCGTCAACATCTCGTCGGTGGCGGGCCTGGGCGGTTCGAGGCCGTGCTTCGCGTACGGGGCCACCAAGTGGGCCGTCCGCGGCATGACACGCGGCGCGGCACAAGAGCTCGGACCGTTCGGGATCCGGGTGAACGCCGTGCTCCCCGGCACGATCGAGAGCCGCATGATCGAGGGCTTGGACCGTGCCGCGATGGCGGGCACGATCCCGCTGCGACGCATCGGCGAACGCGAAGAGGTGGCCCGGCTCACGTTGTGGCTCGCCTCCGACGAGTCGTCGTACATCACCGGGGCCGATCACCTCATCGATGGCGGCTCGAAGGCGTGAGCGCGGCCACACGGCGTTCGAGTCGTGTGTCTTGACCGGTCCGCAACGGCGGCCGGGTACCGGATCATCTAGGTTTCGGCTCATGCCGAACGTCTCCGCCGAAACACTCCGCAGCTACACCGCAAGGATCTTCACGGGCCACGGTGTGCCCGAGGACCATGCGCAGATCGTCGCGCACAACCTGGTCGAGGCCGATCTGCGCGGCGTCGAATCGCACGGCGTCAACCTCGTGTCGCTCTATTGCACCAGGCTCGACACCGGTGTCATGAACCCGCGTGCCGAAGTCACCGTCGAGAAGGACGACGGCACCACAGCCACGTTGCACGGCGGCCTGGGCCTCGGTCAGATCGCCGGTTTGCAAGCCATGGACCTCGCCATCGCGAAGGCCAAGGAGCACGGCACCGCGGCCGTCGGCGTGCGCGAGAGCACGCACCTCGGCGCACTTGCGTACTACACCGAGCGCGCCGCGAACGCCGGCTGCTTCGCGATCGCCGTGCAGAACGGTCCCACCATCGTGCCGCCGTTCGGCGGGCTCACCGGGATCTTCTCGACCAACCCGTTCTCGTTCGCCGCGCCGGCAGGCGAGGAGTACCCGCTCGTGCTCGACATGGCCACCACGGCGGTCGCGGGCAACCGCATCATCCTCTACCGCAAGCGAAACCAGGAGATCCCCGACTGGTGGGCAACGGATGCCGATGGCAACAAGACCACCGATCCGCACAAGGCCTCGCTCGATCATCTGCAGTGGTTCGGCGGCTACAAGGGATTCGGCATCGCGATGATGGTCGAGATCTTGTCGGGCGTGCTGTTGAACTCGTCGTTCGGGCACACCGAGCTCACCGAGGGAGCTGCGCACGGCAAGGCTCGCGTCGCGAAGGGTTACCTGTTCCTCGTGGTCGACATCAACCGGTTCATCCCCGAGGCCACGTTCCGCGACTACATGGACACGCTCATCCGCGACATTCGCTCGGGTGAGCCGGCGCGCGGTGTCGACCGCATCTATGTGCCAGGCGAGATCGAGCACCTGCGCCGCGCCGATCGGCTTCGCGACGGCATCCCGCTCGACGATGCACTCGTCGCCGAGCTCGAAGCGCTCGGCGTACCCCTCGGCCTCGGCGCGCTCATCCCTGCCTGACCTGCCTGACCTGCCGGGCGCCGTTCACCCGAACGGCTCGCTCACACGAACGGGCTGGGCAGGCGGGGGATGGGTACCTCGATCACCGTGGGCCGACCGTTCGCCAGCGCCTCGCGGAGCGCGCCGCCCACCTGGTCGCTGTGGGTGAGCTTGATGCCGTCGGCGCCGTAGGCCTCGGCCAGCTTGGCGAAGTCGGGATTGCGCAGCGACGTGCCGTACTCGCGCCCGCCGAAGCGGTCGCGCTGGTCGCGGTTGGAGTTCCCGAACGCGCCGTCGTTGAACACGAGCGCCACCACGTCGATGTCGTGCTGCACCGCGGTTGCGAGCTCGCTGGCGCAGAACAAGAAGCCGCCGTCGCCGTTGATGCTGATGACCTTGCGGTCGGGTCGCGCCACCTTCACCCCGAGCGACGTGGGAAACGCGAACCCGAGCGTGCCCATGTACGACGAACCGAAGTACGTGCGCGGCTCGTACACGTCGAAGCGCATGTGGCTCATGTAGCCGACCGTGGTGGTGCCGATGACCGCGAGGCCGTCTTCGGGCAGCGCACCGCGCAGGTCTTCGACGATCTTGGTCTGTGGGCCGATGGCGCGCAGCTTCTCGATGATCGACGCACGAGCGGCGCTGACCTCGGCGGCGCGCGAGGCGCGTGGTCGAGCGGCGAGGAGCGAGTCGAGCTCGTCGCGCAGTTGCGCCAACCCGAGCTTCGCGTCGGCCGCGATGCCGTAGGTGTCGGCGTACTGCTTGCCCAGCTCGGTGGCATCGGCGTCGAGCTGCACGACGCGGGTGGGTGCCTTCGCTCCGATCCCGGTGAAGCGCGTACCGACCGCCAGGATCATGTCGGCATCGTGGATGTAGGGGGCGATGCGCGGGTTGGTCCACATGACGCCAAGCGAGAGCGGATGACGATCATCGAGTGCGCCC
>JBKJKR010000234.1:0-5993 GCA_046597135.1 Acidimicrobiales bacterium
GGTCCTTGGGCGACGAGCGCAGCCGGATCGCGCAGCTCCGCCAGCACCGACCGCAACGACAGCTTGTCGACCGCGAATCGCACGGCTTCGACGATGAGCTCGTCGGTCGACGGACGGGCGATCGTGTCGAGGTCGAATGCGCCGCGCAGCAGCCGGCCGTGCGCCGCGAGATCGAGGCGATCGAGCGCAGGGAGCCGCCCACCGGGCTCGCGATCGACGAGCACCGAAGGGCTCGCCCAGAACACCGACAGCCGCGCCGCGAGCCCACCCTCGTTGCGGACTTGCGTGGTCATCTCGTCGACACGTTCGTGATCGTCTTCGTCGAGCGGATCGGCGATCACGATCGCGAGATCGATGTCGCTCACCAACGGACAGAAACCGCCGTGCGCGAGGCTGCCGATGGCGTACGCCGCGACGAGGCGATCACCGAAGCGCTCCGCGGCCGAGTCAACCGCGCCGCCGAGCACGGCTTCGGGATCGTGCACATCGCCGATTCGCGTCATTGGGTGAAACCTACGACCTGGGCGTGCCACGAGCGCAACGGGTGGTTCACACACCCCCGGTTCCCTACCGCCGTGTGCTGTCCGAGCTCCTGACCGCCGGCGAGAACCCAGAGTGCTGAACGAGCGCTATTGCGATGCGGTGAGTGCTTCGACGTCGGCGCGACGGAGGCGGATCTCGCTGCCGAACTTGAACGCCGGCAGACGCCCCGAGTCGATCAACCGATAGAGGTCACCAATGGCGATCGACAGCAACGCGCACGCCGATGGCGCGCTCAGCCACTCACCGCCATCGACGAAGTCTTCGTTGTCCACGACGATCCGTCGGCCGTGGATCAGGCGTCGTTAGCGTCGTTTGCGTGTTCCTCCTGGTCGAAAGGGCACGACAACGCGTCGGTTCGAACGACGACACATGACCGTGTTCGCGTCGCTCCGGTCAGCACGCCGCGGGCGGTTCGTTCGCAGCCGCTTCGAGGCGATCTCGAACCGCGGCGAGCGCGTTGAATCCGGTGACCGATTTGAGCGTGCCGACGTAGACGAACAGCTGGCTCATCAACGAGGCGATCTCCTCGACGGTCGCGCCCGCGGTGATGGCGTTGGCGACCCACGTCTCGATGTAGGGCTGCTCACCCAAACCGATCAGACACGAAACCGTGCACAACGCGCGCGTCTTCAGGTCGACGGTTTCGTCGGCATACGATCGCCCGCGTGCGATGACCTGGATGAGCGCGGCCAGCTCGGGATCGAGCTCGGCCATGCCGTTCTTGGCCATCGGTGATCGCCCGGTCGTGTAGAAGCGATCGGCGACCTCTTTGGCTCGGGTCTCCCACGACTCCACCGGAAATGTGCTCACAGCCACCCCACGGTCGGCTCGGGCCGCGGTCGGCGACCCGGCGGCCACTCTATGTTCGCCCGGTCGATCGAACCGGTGAGCGTCAGGTCGAGCGCCGAGGCGATGGCCGCGCACTCGGTACTTCGCACCGGCGACATGTGGAACTCCAACTCGGTCACCTCGTGGGTGCTCGCCCGCGCTGGTGTCGATCTCGACGGGTTCCATCCGCCCGGCGGGGGGCGGGCGCCGGGTTGGTCCGCCGGCGTCACCGATGCGGGCCGAGCGGGAGCGCTGTAGTCGGCAGGTTCGTGCCGCCGCCGATCAGGTCACGAGCGCGTCAGTCTGGCTATGGTTCCCTGATGCAAAATCGGCGTCTGGCCCTGGTTCTTACTCCGATCTTTGCGATGACGGGGTTCTCGGCGCTCGTCCTCCAGGTGGTCTGGCAGCGGGTGATCTCTCTGCACTCGGGCGTCGACCTGTCGTCGTTCGTCACCGTGGTCGCGGCGTTCTTGTTCGGCATCGGGTCGGGCAGCCTCATCGGTGGTTGGCTGGCCGATCGCTTGGGGCCCACGCGCTCTCTGGCCGTGTTCTCGGTGGCCAACGTGGGCATCGGTCTCTACGCGTGGGGCAGCCTCTACCTCTTCTACGACCTCTACCGCGAGCTCGCCTCGGGGCTCCAGAGCCAGGCGGCGTCGTTCGGTTTCAACGTGGCGGTACTGCTCATCCCCACCGTGTTGATGGGGTTGTCGCTGCCGCTGATCGCGAAGGCCGTCACGTCACGCGTCGAGGACGCGGGCCCGCTCATCGGCCGCATGTACGGCATCAACACGATCGGTGCCGCGGTGGGTGCGGCGGTTGCGGGTTGGGTGCTGCTCGGCACGTTCGGATTCATGAACGCCACGCGCATCGCCGGCACGATCAACCTGGTGGCGGCTGCATTGATCGCCGTGGTGTGGCGCGGCCTGCGACGCCTGCCCGAAGCCGCGCCTCCGTCGGCCGCGTCCCCAGTCGAGTCGCCGGAACCTGCGCAGGCAGTGATGGATCGGCCGCTGGTCACCGACGGCGCGATGCGCAACTTCCGCTGGGTGTGGTTCGTCATCTACGGCATCACCGGCATGATCGCGCTCGCGTTCGAGCAGGTGTTCTTCCGGCTGATCGACGCCGAGATGCGATCCAACAGCTACAGCTTCGCCCACGTGCTCACGCTGTACCTCGTCCTGTTCGGCATCGGCACCACCATCGGTTCGCGACTCGTGCGCCGCGCGGTCGACCCCCGCCGGTGGTTCCTGTGGATGCAGTTCTTCGTGGGCATCACCGCAACGGTCGCGCTGATCGGCCTGGTGCGCATCCTCCCCGCCATCGGCTTCGAGGCGGGCTTGACCGAGTACTTCGGCGGCGAGGGCTACAACGGCGGCTTCGGACGCGACCTCGGGGCACGCGATTGGGCCAAGATCAGCCTCATCTACCTGGTGGTGCCGCTCGGCATCATGGGTGCGCCGGTGCTGTTGATGGGGGCGTCGTTCCCGTTCGTGCAAGCGATCATCGCGCGCGACGTCGAGACACTCGGTCGCCGCACCGGTCTGCTGCTCTTCATGAACACGTGCGGCAACGTGGCCGGCACGTTGCTGTCGGGGTTCGTACTCATCGACCTGTTCGGCACCGCCGGCACCTATCGCATCCTCACCGCGACTATTGCCGTCGTCGGTTTCGGCGCGGTGCTCTTGGCGCCCGTGCGGCGCACGAAGTTGGTGCACGGTTCATTGGCCGTGGTGCTCGTCGGCGTGACTCTCGTGGCGAGCCCGTCGAACCAGCGGCTGTGGTCGTTCATGCACGGCGTGCCCGATTCCGATCTGGTCGTCGCCGAGGATCACAGCTGTGTCACCACGCTCAAGTACACCGACGATGGCCAAGCGAACTTGCACATCAACGGCTCGGGCCAGAACGGCCATCCGTTCGACGACTTCCACGTGTTGATCGGAACGCTGCCACTGCTCGTGCAGGACGATCCCGAGCGCGCGCTGGCTGTCGGGTTCGGCGCCGGCTCAACCACCTTTGCGATGCTCCAGGACACCAGGCTCGATGACGTCACCACCGTCGAGTTGTGCGGTGGTGCATACGAGCTCGGCGATCATCTCGCGAGCGAAGGTCGTCGCGATTTCCAGCGCATGAAGGCCGACCCACGGTATGTGGCGAAGGTGGGCGATGGGCGCAAGCACCTGCTCACGGTCGATGATCGATACGACGTGGTCACAGTCGACACGCTGCGGCCGACTTCCGCGTTCAGCGGGAGCTTGTACTCGACCGAGTTCTACAAGCTCGTCGACCGACGTCTGCTCGACACCGGCGTGGTCGCGCAGTGGATCCCCACCATCCGCACCTTGAACACCATCAGCGAGGTCTTCCCGTACGTGGTGCTGTTGCGCGTCGACTCCTACAACGAGGGCGCCCTGTTCGTGCTGGCCAGCCGGTCGCCGATCCCCTTCGAGCGGGCCGTGCTCACCGAACGGTTCGCGCGGACCCCGCAGGAGTCGTACACGCCTCCCCAGCGGGAGCGGCTCGAGTCGTTCCTGCGCGACGCACCGCTCTTCTGCGTCCGCAACGGCGAGCGGCTCACCGGTATTGCGACGCGGCACAAGAACAGCGACCTGCGCCCCCGCGACGAGTACTTCCTCAACAACGACGACGCACCCGATCTGGCCACCGGCGGCTGTCGCTGAGCAAGTTCGCTGGTCCCCTGAAGACTGCCGCTCGGCACCTGGACGTCGCGCGCTACGGGGCCAGGGGCGCGGTGTGGGCTAGTTGGCTGGTCGGAAACTGCTTGGTGAGGGTGCTCGCGTTTGGTCGCGGGAACTGAAAAACTTGGGGTGTGAGAGGTTCGAGTGATCCGCAGGGTTCGTTGAGCGATGTCGGGGTGCTGTACGCCGATTTGCTCGACGAGGACGGTTTTTTGGTGACGCTGGGCAGTGCCCGAGGGGTGGTGTTCTGCGACGCGGATTTCGAGCTGTTGTATGCGTCGCGTCGTGGTCGGCCATCGCATCCGCCGTCGGTGCTCGCTTCGTTGCTCCTCGCCCAGTTGTTCTATGGGGTGTCGGACCGTGAGGCCGAGCGGCGTTCTCGGGTGGATCTGTCGTGGAAGGCCGCGCTTGGGCTGCCGATGGAGCATCGCGGGATCCCGCATGTGTGCTTGGTCGAGTTCCGGGCCCGGCTCGTCAAAGCCGGCATGACTGGGTTCTTGAAGGATCGGATGCTCGCGGTCGCGAAACGTTCCGGGGCGATTGGTCACCGTCGAGTTGTCGACTCGACCGGGATCGCCGACTCGGTCGTCACGCAGGACACTGTCACGCTGATCCGCACCGCGGCCCGGCTCTGTCTTGACCGTCTCGCCGTGGTGGACCCGGTGGCTGCCGAACGGCTCGTTGCCGGGTTGCGGCGCAGTGATTACGACGCCGCCGGCAAGCCGCAGATTCTGTGGAGCTCGCCGACCGCACGAGCCGAACTGATCATCGAGTTGTTCGCCGACGCAACGATGATCATCGACGCCTGTGGCGCGATCAGCGACGCCATGGTTGCCCAGCATGTCGATCTGTTGCGGATCGTCACTGCGCAAGATGTCGAAGACGATGGCGAGGGTGGGGTCCGCATCCGCCAAGGTGTTGCCCCGGACCGCACGATCTCCACTGTCGATCCCGACGCCCGTCACGGGCACCGCTCTCGAAAGGACCGCTACGACGGTTACAAGCTGCATGTGTCCACCGATACCGAGTCGGACCTGATCACCGCGATCGACGCGTCGACGGCCACCACGCATGACGCCACGATGCTCGGCGAGCTGTTGGACACTGACCCGGTCCCGGTCGCCGAGGTGATCGCCGATACGCACTATGGCTCCGCCGAGCAGCGACAGAACCTCGCCGACCAAGGCATCGAGCTCGTTGCTCCTGCCCCACCGTCTTCCGCGGGAAAGGGATTGTTCAGCAAGGACCAGTTCCGGATCGATCTTGAAGCCGGGGCCGTGACCTGCCCCAACGGTGAGACTGCTCAGATCCCGCTCCGCCGGGCCGGCAAACGCACCCAGGTGTCCTTCGTTGGCTGCCCGACGTGTCCGTTGAACGATCGATGCACCACCCGCGTCAAGGGCCGCGTGATCGAGATCAACCAACACGAGGAACTCCTCGCACATGCCCGTGCCCAACGATGGACACCCGAGTTCCGTGACCGCTACCGGCACCGAGCCCGAGCGGAACGCAAGATCGCCCAGATCAAGTCCCGCCAGACGAAGATCCCTTGGCGCGGGCTCACCAAAGCACGAGCATGGGCGCAACTCCGAGCCGGCGCGCTCAACCTCGACCGCATTGGACGGCTCGGACTGATCTGAGCTGGCCATCGCCCGCGCGTCGCGCTACCAGGTGATCACGTCACCGACGCGGGCACGCAACCGGCCCCAACCCCTCGAGATCGCCATCCAAGCAGGGACCTCCCACTGCCGAACACAACGACCCCAACCCGCGCCGCCCCGCGACTGCAAAGTCCGATTGCCGACCAGCCAACTAGAAGGGATGCGGGTCAACAAACCCGTGGGCTTCGGCGGCCTGTGCTTGCTGTACGACAACAGCGCAGCCGCCCCCGTGAGTTCACCGATCGACTCGTCAGCCACCGTCTCC
>JBKJKR010000368.1:0-5241 GCA_046597135.1 Acidimicrobiales bacterium
ATGAACGAACCGCAGTCGAACGAAGCACCGCAGCATGAAGGGCCGCCCGTGCGCGTGGCCGTGGTCGGCACTTCCTTCGGGGGCCGCGTGCACGTGCCGGCGCTGCAGGCCGCCGGCTTCGAGGTGGTCGCGCTCGTCGGGCGCGACACGGCACGAACGCGCGAGCGCGCCACGAAACTCGGCGTCGCATACGCCTGCACCTCGCTCGGCGAGGCGCTCGCGCTCGGTGTCGACGCGGTCACCGTGTCGACACCACCCGACAGCCACGTCGACCTCGTGCTCGAGGCCATCGGCGCGGGCGCGCACGTACTGTGCGAGAAACCGTTCGCCTTGAACGCCACCGATGGCGAGCGCATGTACGACGCCGCACGCGAGAGCGGTGTCGTGCACTGCACGTCGTTCGAGTTCCGATGGAGCCCGCTCGACGCGGCCATCGGCCGGCTGGTCAGTGCCGGCGGCATCGGCGACGTGAAGCTCGCGACGTTCCTGCAGATCAGCTCGCTGGTGGCGGGCGGCCTGCACCCGGCGTTCAACGACGAGTGGTGGTTCGACGCGACCCGCGGCGGCGGCATCCTCAACGCCGCCGCGCCGCACAACATCGACCGTTTCCGTAGCTGGGTCGGCGAGATCGACGCAGTGAGCGCGCGCCTCGACGTGACCGGTCCGCGAGGCGACACCCCCGACGCCGCCGAGGATGCCTACACCGCGACCTTCCGCATGCGAAACGGCGCCACGGCGCTCATGCAGCACTGCGCCGCGGCCTGGGGCGAGCCGACGTTCGCCTTCAAGCTCGTCGGCTCCACCGGCACCCTCACTCTCGGGCGCGACACCGCATCGCTCGGTCGCGGGCCGTCCGACAACGAGATGCTGCAGGTGCCCGACGACCTCGCGCTCCCCCACATCGACATCCCCCAAGGCGACCCGAAGCACGCGTTCACCTTCATGGAGCTGCCCCCCTTCGTGCGGCTCGCCCAACGGTTCGCCGAGGCCATCCACCAGGACGATCCCGCGTGGTCGCCCGCGGGCCTCCCGCCCACGCCGACCTTCGCCGACGCCCTCGCCACCCAACGCATCATCGATGCGATGCGCGTCTCGAGTCGCGAGAACGCCGCATGGGTCGACGTCGAACCGCTGCCGGCGTCGGACCGATGACGGTGCTCACCGCAACCGACCTCGTCTTCTGCACCGGCACCACACGCGGTGTCGATTTCGCCACCAAGGCCCGCACGGCCCGTGCCGCCGGTTTCGACGCGATCTCGATGCGCCCGGCCGAGTACGACTCGATGCTGGCCGCCGGCTTCACGCCCCACGGCGTGCGGTCGTTCCTCGCCGATCTCGGGCTGCGCGTCGCCGAGCTCGACCCGGTGATGACCTGGCTGCCGGGTGCCGAAGCGCCGGCCCGCATGCACCAGGTCGACGAGGTGCTCGCCATCGCCTCGGTCGTCGAACCCGATTGCGTGAGCGTGCTCGTGCCCGTCGGCGCCACGCTGCACTTGGGCCAGGCCACCGAGGCCTTCGCCGCGTTGTGCGACCGCGGGAGCGACACCGGTGCGCGCATGGCCATCGAGTTCTTCGCGTGGTCGCCGCTCGACACGCTCCACGACACGTGGACGATCGTCCGCGACGCGGGCCGCGCCAACGGCGGCATGATCCTCGACACGTGGCACCACGCTCGTCGCGGCGGCACCGTCCATGATCTCCGCCTCGTCGACCTCGCCCGGGTCTGGGGCATCCAGGTCGCCGACGCGCCACGGCTGCCCGTGGTCGATGACCTGGCGGCCGAGTGCCGCGATCACCGCCGCTGGCCGGGCGCCGGCGACCTCCCGCTGGCCGAGATCGTGCGCGCCTTGCGAGTCGGCGGTTGCGATGCGCCGCTCGGCATCGAGGTCTTCGGCGACGCGGCAGACGAAGCGGAAGCGATCGATCGCGCCCGCCTCGCGCACGCATCGCTCATGCCGTTCACCACCTGGTAGCCACGCGGCCGTTCGTGGCACCGCCCTAGAGTCCGCTGCAGCGCCGAGCGGTGGCGCCGACAGGGGGACTGCACATGCGCAACCATCGGACGATCCTCGACGGGTTGTGGTTCGGCGAAGGTCCGCGCTGGCACGACGGCGCGTTGTACTTCAGCGACATGCACGGCCATCGTGTCGTCCGCACCGATCTCGACGGCAACGCGACCACCGTGGTCGAGCTCGCGCACGACGAGCCCTCGGGCCTCGGGTGGTCGCCCGACGGTCGGCTGCTGGTGGTCGCCATGGAGACGCAACGACTGCACCGGCTCGAGGCCGATGGCACCCTTGTCGAGCACGCCGACCTGTCGGGCATCGCGCGTGGCGACATCAACGACATGATCGTGGCCGCCGACGGCACGGCGTACGTGGGTGACATGGGTGCGAAGATCCACGAGCCCGACTCCCCGCGCCGGCCCGGCCAGACCATCCGCGTCACCCCCGACGGCCAGGTGTCGTGCGCAGCTGATGACCTCGCCTCGCCCAACGGCCACATCATCAGTGCGGACGACTGCACGTTGATCGTCGCCGAGAGCGGGGGCGGTCGGCTCACGGCCTTCGACATCGCGGCAGACGGCACGCTCGACCGTCGCCGTCTGTACGCGCCGCTCGTGCCCGAGAATCCCGCCATCTCGTTCGCGCCACCCGACGGCATATGCCTCGATGCAGCGGGCGCCGTATGGGTGGCCGACCCCATCGGCGCCCGCGTGTTCCGCGTGCTGCCCGGCGGCGCGGTGACCGACTCGCACACCTTCGACGACGTCATCCCCGTGGCGTGCGTGCTCGGTGGTGCCGATCGGCGAACGCTGCTCGTGTGCGTCGCTGCGAGCTGGAAGCGCGACACGGTGCGCGAAGCACCCCGGGCGCGCATCGACGCGTTCGACGTCGACATCCCCGGTACCGGCCGGCCCTGACGCAACCCGTCAGGCGTTGCGCATGCGGGTGGTGCGGTGCACCGGGTCGGTGTCGATCTTCGGGATGACGTGCTCGCCCATGAGGCGGATCATCTCGAGGGTGTCGGCCTTGGTCGCACACCCGACACCGAACACGAGCTGATCGGCACCCGCCGACTCCCAGCGCTTGCACTGCTCGAGCGCGTCGTTCGGGTCGCCCGCGATGACTGCGCCGATGTCGGTCATGGCCTCGATGGTGGGGGCGTCGTACGGGGCCATGAGCTCGGGCCAGTACGGGATGGCATCGGGGTGCGGGAACGTGTCGTGGTAGCGGAACACGTTGCTCTGCAGGTAGCTGAGGTTGGCGTCGACCGCCGACGTGATGGCCGCGTGGTGATCCTCCTTCACGAACGCCGCGCTCGTCACCATGATGTTGTCGTTGACGAACGCACCCACCGGATCGGCCTGCTTGATCGCGTCCTTGTACGAGCGCACGATGGGCTCCATGTCGCTCAGCGCGCCCACCGAGAACCCGAGCACGCCGAGCCCGCGGCGCGCGGCCATCTCGTAGCTCGACACGTTGCCCGCGGCGTACCACATGGGCGGGTGGTTCTTGCCGTAGGGCTTCGGCAGCACCTTGCGCGGCGGGAGCGACCAGTACTTGCCGTCGTAGCCGGCGTACTCGTCCTGCAGCCACATCTTCGGGAACTCGGAGATGACGTCCTCCCAGATCTCGCGGGTCTGCGTGGTGCTCTCGATGCCGGGGAGGAAGCCCAGGATCTCGTGGCTGCCCGCGCCGCGGCCGGTGCCGAACTCGAATCGTCCGTTGCTGATGTGGTCGAGCATCGCGACGCGCTCGGCCACCTTGGCCGGGTGGTTCACCTGGGGCAACGGGTTGAAGATGCCCGAGCCGATGTGGATGCGCTCGGTGGCGTGCGCCAGGTAGCCGCAGATGACGTCGTTGGCCGACAGGTGCGAGTACTCGTCGAGGAAGTGGTGCTCGGTGACCCACACGTACTTGAAGCCGGCCCGGTCGGCGGCGATCACGTACTCGAGCTCTTCCATGATGACGTTGTGCTCGGCATCCGGTTCCTTGTCTCGGCGAAAGCCCGGCGTGTAGTTCTGGATGAACAGCCCGAATTCCATGGTGGTCTCCTCGCCTGCCGCACCTGACGACAGGTTCTCTGGTCGGTTGGCACCGTGGCACGCTCGCCACACTCCGGGCGAACCCCGACGGACGATAGCAAGCACCGCCCATGCGAGGTGTCGGCGGTCACGTCGCCGCAGCGACGGGTCCGGAGGTCTGGGAAACTCCTCCGATGGACGATCCGGCACTTCTGGTCCGCGGCGCTTCGCCGTTCGTGGCCGACCTCGTGGAACAGGACGCGTTGCACGCCGCCTTCGTCCGGTCGCCCCTCGCGCACGCGCGCATCGTGTCGGTGGCCAAGGGCGAGGCCGCGAAACGGCCCGGCGTCGTCGCGGTGCTCGATGCGGGCGACCTCGCGCTGGCACCCGTGCCGGGCTTCGAGGCGTTCGCCGCAGGCTTCGCGCGACCACCGCTCGCCGAGTCGGTGGTGCGGTTCGCGGGTGAACCCGTGGCCATCGTGCTGGCCACCTCGGCTGCTGCGGCGATCGACGCGGCGGAAGCGGTCGACGTGGACTACGAGCGACTCCCCCACGTGATCGACCCGCTCGCCGCACTCCATGCGGACGCGCCGGTGTTGTTCCCCGACGTCGGCTCGAACCGGGCCTTCGCCTCACACGTTGGCGAACCCGCCGAGCACGTCCTCGACGGGGCCGACGTGATCATCCGCACCCGCCACGTGATCCCGCGTGTGGCACCGGTTCCGATGGAGCCCAACGGCATCGTCGCCGTGCCCCAGGGTGACGCCATCACCGTATGGGCCAGCACGCAAGGGGTGCACTCGCTGCGCGACGCGCTCGCCGTCACGTTGCGCATGGCGCCGGCCGACGTGCGGGTCATCTCCCCGGCGGTCGGCGGCGCGTTCGGCGCGAAGTACCACGTGCACACCGACCTGCTCGTCGTCGCTGCAGCGGCGCGCCACGTCGGGCGCACTGTGCGGTGGATCGAGACGCGCACCGAGCACCTGCAGGGCGCATCGCACGGGCGCGGGCAGTTCCAGGACATCGCGATGGGGTTCCGCCACGACGGCACCATCGTCGGCCTCGCCGCCACGCTCACCGCCGATGGCGGCGCATACCCGGGGCTCGGCGCGATCATGTCGAACGCCACCGCCACCATGGCGTGTGGTCCGTACCGACTGCGCCGGGTGGCCGTCGACGCCCGTGGCGCGGTCACCAACACCAGCCCCACCATT
>JBKJKR010000361.1:0-5856 GCA_046597135.1 Acidimicrobiales bacterium
ACGCCGCAGTACTAGACGCCGCAGTACTAGACGCCGCAGTACTAGACGCCGTAGTGCGCCAGCAGTGCTTCCTCGGCGTCGTGGGTCAGCACGTGGTCGGAACCGACGTGTGGTGCCGCGGCAACGGTGCGCTTGTCGAACGCCACGACGATGTCGCCGTCGTCCGTCCGGAACGCTCGCCGTAGCGGAACGACGGACGGCTTCGGGTGGAGCACCCCGCGCTTGACCACGGCCCACACGGCCTCGTTGGTCTCGGCGTCGAACAACACGTCGTCGATGACGCCGATCTTCTCGCCCACCGCGTCGACCACTCGGTGACCCGTCAACACGGGCTGGTTCGAGCCGTTCGTGGTATCGATCATGGGGTCCATGACTCACCTCACTGCGCTTCGAATGTGCGCCGCTACCTGCTGCGCGCAATGGGAGAGTTCCCGATCTGAGCGTGTGACAAACGGGACACATGTCACGCGTTCGTAAAGTTCGCGTCTTGTTCGACGCGTCGCGCACCGACCCGGAGGCGGTGGTCGATGCGGCTCTGACAGCGCAGCCCACCGATCGCTTTGCCATGATGGGCGACACTTGCCCCGGGGGAGATGCACGTGAGTGATCATTACGGTTTTGAGACACTTGCAACAACGGTCGAGGATCGCATCCTCACGGTTCGCTTCAATCGTCCCGATCGTCTCAACGCGCTCAACGCACTGATGCACTCCGAGCTGCGCGACCTGTACGGCCGCATCGAGCGCGACACCGCGGTCGACGTGGTGGTGCTCACCGGAGCGGGCAAGGCGTTCTGCGTCGGCGCCGACTTCGATCAGATGGAGGAGAACCTGGCGCGCGGCGGCTATCGGGACGGCCATCCTTCGCTGCTCGGCGAGGCGGTCACGATGGCGCGCAACATCCTCGCGATCCGCCAGCCGATGATCGCCGCGATCAACGGCGACGCCATCGGGTTGGGGGCCACGCTCGCGCTCTTCTGCGACGTCACCTACATGGCACGCGGTTCGCGAATCGGCGACCCGCACGTACGCGCCGGCATCGTCGCGGGCGACGGCGGCCCGGTGCTGTGGCCCATGCTCGTGGGCGCGAACCGGGCGAAGGAGTACCTCATGACCGGTGACCTCCTCGGTGCCGACGAAGCCGAGCGCATCGGGCTCGTGAACCACGTCGTCGAGCTCGACGACCCCGAGGCTGCCGCCATGAAGATGGCGCGCAAGCTCGCCGCCGGCCCGCAGATCGCGTTGCGCTTCAACAAGCGACTCGTGAACAAGGACCTCGAAGAGCGCGTGAACAAGCTCTACGACCTGTCGCTCGCGCTCGAAGCCATCACCTTCGAGACGCAGGACCACCAAGAAGCGGTGCGGGCGTTCCTCGAGAAGCGCAAGCCGGTCTTCGGCCAGAACCGCGATCAGAACTGACGAACGCACAACCCGTTGGGAGTCACCATGCCGGGCACCATTCCACGAATCATCAGCGTCGACGATCACGTCGTCGAACCGGCCGACCTGTGGTCGAGCCGCCTGCCGGCGAAGTACCGCGAGGTAGGCCCCCACGTCGAGCTTCTGCCCATGGGTACGCCCAAGCTCGACGGCGGTGCCTACATCGAGTCGCCGGGCACCGAGGGCAAACCCATCGCGTGGTGGTTCTACGAGGATCACCGCTACTCGGTGAAGCGCCTCATCGCCGCGGCCGGCTACGACCCCGACGAGATCGGCCTCCAGGGCGTCACGTTCGACGAGATGCGCCCGGGGTGCTGGCAACCCGACGCCCGCATCGCCGACATGGAGATGAACCATGTCGAGGCATCGCTGTGCTTCCCCAACTACCCTCGCTTTTGCGGTCAGTTGTTCATGCGTGGGCACGACAAGGTTCTTTCCGACCTGTGCGTCAAGGCGTACAACGACTGGATGGTCGACGAGTGGTGCGGATCGTCGAAGGGTCGGCTCATCCCGCTCTGCATCGTGCAACTGTGGGACGCCGACCTCGCGGCCGCCGAGGTTCGGCGCAACGCAGCGCGCGACGTGCGGGCGGTGGCGTTCAGCGAGTGCCCGGCGTGGCTGGGCCTGCCCTCGATCCACTCGGGCTACTGGGATCCGTTCTTCCGGGCGTGCGAAGAGACCGGCACCGTGCTGTGCATGCACATCGGTTCGGGCACCAAGACCTTCGGCACGTCGCCCGACGCGCCCGACGCGGTCACGGCCACCGGCATCTTCACCAACAGCGCGATGTCCATGATCGACTGGCTGTTCTCGGGCAACCTCTTGCGGTTCCCGAACCTCAAGCTGCTCTACGCCGAGTGCCAGATCGGTTGGATCCCGTACGTCCTCGAGCGGGTCGACGACATCTGGCGTACGCACCACTGGTCGCGCGACACGAGCACGGTGCCCGAGCCGCCGTCGCAGCAGTACTACAACAACATGTACAGCTGCTTCTTCAAGGACCAGGTGGGCATTCGCATGCTCGACATCGTCGGCGAGGACAACATCTGCTTCGAGGTCGACTACCCGCACCAGGACGGCACCTGGCCGAACACGCAGGCCGTGGCCCACAAGATCTTCGGTCACCTCACGCAGACCCAGATCGACAAGATCGCCCGCGGCAACGCCATCAAGATCTTCGGCCTCGACGCCTGACCGCTCGGTTCGATGGGCGGCAGAGCCCACCGTCGACCACATACCGATTCTCCGGTGACGAAATGAAGGGGTGCGGGTGCCCGGCCGGCCGCCGCAGGGCCGGAGCCTTCGCGGCTCCGTCGACCGTGACGTCGCGCAATTCGTCACCGGAGAATCGGTATGCGCATCCGAAGTCGATGCTTCGGCCGCCTGACCTGGGCTCAGACGTCACGGGCCACAATGTCGGCGTCGGCGCGCAAGACGGCGTTCATGCACTCTTCCACCGTCGGCAACGATCGGTGACCGGACCATGGAACCCACGCGTCGTAGGGTTTCGGCGAACCCCCACACCGGCGAGGTGAGCTTCCCCATGATCAAGCGCACGACCACGGCCGACGGCGTCAAGGTGACCTTCACCCTCACGAGTGAGGCGCCCGTGAGCGTCGTCGGCGACTTCAACGAGTGGAACCCGTTGACCCATCCGCTAAAGCAGCGCACCAACGGCACCCGTTCGGTGGCCGTGGTGTTCCCTCCCGGCACGCGGACCACTTTCCGCTACCTCGAGGACGGCGGCCGCTTCTTCGACGACCCCGACGCCGACGCCCTCGAGGACAACGGCTGCGGCGCCACGCACGGGGTGCTCGAGTTCACGCTCTCCGCGGCGCCCGCAAAGGCCACTCCCAAGGCCAAACCCTAGGTCGCATAGCGCTCGGTCAAACCGGTCACATGGTGGCCGGATTCGTGTCGCACACTCCTCGTATTCCGTCCACGACGAAGCGAGGAACCATCTATCAACCGGCATGCGACGACGAGATCACCGAACTGGCGCGCCATCTCGACCAGCAACTCGACGCGCTCCGCGCCGCGATGATCGGGCTGACCGACGGGCAGGCGCGCCTACGCCCGTGCCGCAGCGCGCTGTCCGTGGCCGGACTGCTGAAGCACGTCACTGCCCTCATGCACGGTGCGGTCGACCGACTCAGCGGTGCCGAGACGCCCACGTCCTTCGATGAGGGGGCCGTCGCCGACTACATGGCGCAGTTCGCCCACTCGCCGCGTTCGACGCGGTGCGCCCGTCCTACCTCGCGGCGTTCGCGGCAGCCGATCCGGAGGCGGCGATCGACGAGCCGCCTGCCCCGTGGCACGGCACTACGACGTGCGGCCCGCGCACGCGCGCTACTACCTCGTGCACCAGATCGAGGAGATGGCCCGCCACGCCGGGCACGCAGACATCCTGCGCGAGCAGATCGACGGCATGGCGGTGCCCGCCATCGTCCTCAGCGCAGAAGGCGCGCCGGCCAACGACTTCTTCGCGCCGTACGTGGCAGCGGCCGGGACGCTCTGCGCCGCCCGAGCACCGGTCTCACGCGTCGAGGTCAGGGCCTTTGGCCCGCACGCGTTCGACGGCGGCCGATGCCTCGCGCAGCTCGTCGAGCCACTCGCGCTGGTGGCGACCCACGAGGCGCACGCACCAGGCGAGCGCCTCGCTGCGGGTGCGGGCCAAGCCGCCGTCGATGAGGGCGTCGAGCACGAGCCGCTCGTCGACGCGCAAGCGGGTCATGACCGGCACCGAGACGGTGGTGAAGCGATGTTCGACCCCGCCCACGCGCACGCCCCACGAGACCTTGCGGAGCCACCGGGCCTCGGCCTCGGTGGCGACGCGCATGCGGAGGTCACGGGTGTGCTCGCGAAAGGTCCGCGGGTCGACCCCGGTCGGCAGCACGCCGACCACGAGGATCTCCTCGCGGTCGACGCACACGTCGACGGGGCCTTCGAACCACTCGTCAGGGATGTTCTGGGCGATGAATGCCGCGATGTCGGTGCTCATGGAATGAGATCATACGCCCTATCGTTGTAAGCGTGTAATCCCCGTTACGACGGTGGAGTCGTCAGAAGAAGAAACGAGCACCTCGTGAACACCGAGATCGACCCAGACGTTCCGACCACCGAGCCCGCCGAGTCCCAGGTCGCCGGCACCGACCTTCTTGCCCCGTCGCTCCCCCTCCTGCCGGTCACCACCGGTGTGGTCTTCCCCGAGATGGTCGTCACCATCCGCGCCGAGTCCGACGACGCTCGTCGCGCCGTCGACGCGGCCACGCGCACCGGGAACCAGTTCGTGATCGTGCCCCGCAACGGCAGCCGCTACGCCTCGGTCGGCACCGTCGCCCGCATCGAGCAGAGCGCCGAGCTTCCCGACGGCGCACTCGGGCTGGTCGTCCGTGGCCTGCGCCGGGCGCGCATCGGCGCCGCCGTGCTCAGCGACAGTGCTGCGCTCTGGGTGGCGGTCGAGGACGTCCCCGACCGCGTCGCCGACCCGGCCGCGCAGGCCAAGGCCGCGGCCTACCGCGAGATCGCCGAGGAGCTCCTCACCACACTCGGCGGCCGCGGCATGACCGGTGTGCTCGACGAGGCCCGCTCGCCCGGCGCCATGGCCGACACCATCGGCTGGTGGCCGGGGCTCGAGATCGCCGAGCGCATCGAGCTGCTCGAGACCATCGACGTCTCGGCGCGACTCGACCTCGCCACCGGCTGGGCCCGTCAGGCACTCGCCGAGGCCAAGGTGTCCAAGCGCATCACCACCGAGGTGAGCGAAGGCTTCGAGAAGCAACAGCGCGAGATGATCCTGCGCCGCCAGATGGACGCCATCCGGAAGGAGCTGGGCGAGGGCGGCGACAACGCCATCGCCGACTACCGGGTGCGTCTCGACGCGCTCGAGGTCGACGACAAGGTGCGCCAGGCCATCGCCAAGGAGATCGACCGCTACGAGCGGGTCGGCGAGCAGAGCATGGAGGCGAGCTGGATCCGCACCTGGCTCGACACGGTGTTCGAGATCCCGTGGACCTCACGCACCGACGACGAGCTCGACCTTGCCGAGGCGCGTCGGGTGCTCGACGCCGATCACACCGGTCTCGACGACGTCAAGCGTCGCATCATCGAGTTCCTCGCAGTGCGCAAGCTGCGGGCCGAACGCAACGTCGACGAAGGCGGGCACCGCCGCGCCGGCACGATCCTCGTGCTCGCCGGCCCTCCCGGCGTCGGCAAGACCTCGCTCGGTGAATCGGTCGCCCGCGCCCTCGGCCGATCGTTCGTGCGCACCTCGCTCGGTGGCATCCACGACGAGGCCGAGATCCGCGGTCACCGACGCACCTACGTCGGCGCACGGCCCGGTCGCATCGTCCGGGCCCTCATCGACGCCGGGACGATGAACCCCGTCATGCTGCTCGACGAGGTCGACAAGATCGGC
>JBKJKR010000631.1:0-4832 GCA_046597135.1 Acidimicrobiales bacterium
CTCGTCGACCCCATGACGTGGAACACCATCTCGTACTCGATGCTCGACCTGCCCATCGGCATCGCCGCGTTCACCATCACCGTGGTCGCGCTGGCCGTGTCCGTCGGGCTGCTGGTCACGTTCATCTTCGCGGTTGCGGTGATCGCGGTGTTCGTGCCGGCCACGTACCTGGCCGCGCGCTTCGAGCGGGGTCGAGTGCGCCTGTTCCTCGGCGAGACGATCAGCCCGCCGCGCCGCGTGCGCGCCGAAGGCGTGGCGTGGTGGCGCAAGCTGTGGCTCGATGTGCGCGGCCTCGCGTTCTGGAAGGCCGTTGCCTACTTCCTGCTCTTGCTGCCGTTCGGCATCGCGTCGTTCACGCTGACCATCACGATGTTCAGCGCGTCGCTGGCGCTGCTCACCGCGCCCCTGTACGTGCGCCACGCGCCCGACCAGTCGCTCGACCTCGCCCTCTTCACGGTGCGGTCCTGGCCCGGCGTGATCGGCGTGTCGATTGTCGGTGCGCTGCTGCTGATCGCCAGTGCCTGGATGATGAAGGCCGTCCGGCTCTTCGAGATCGCCTTCGTGCGCACGTTGCTCGGCACGCCGCGTTCGGTCGAGGTCACCCAACTGACCGAGCGCGTGGACGCGCTTGCCGACACTCGCACCCGCGTGGTCGACGCAGCCGATGTCGAACGGCGCCGCATCGAACGTGATCTGCACGACGGTACGCAACAACGCCTCGTGTCGCTCGCGCTTCAGCTGGGCATGGCCAAGGACAAGCTCGACTCGGACCCCGAAGCCGCCCGTGCGTTGGTCGACGATGCACACCGCGACGCGAAGCAGGCACTCGTCGAGTTGCGCGGCATCGTCCGCGGGATCCATCCACCGTTGCTCACCGAACGCGGCCTCGCAGCTGCGGTGCAGTCGCTCGGCACGCGCGCCGGGCTGCCGGTGTACGTGCAGGCTGATCTGGCGGGCATCGACCGGCCGAGCAGCAGCATCGAAGGCATTGCGTACTACGTCGTCAGCGAATGCCTTGCGAACGTGGCCAAGCACGCGCCCGGTGCGTCGGCGTGGGTGATGCTCGGGCACACCGGCGAACAGCTCAGCGTCGAGGTCCGCGACGACGGCCCCGGAGGCGCCACGCTGCGCGAGGGTGGCGGGCTCGTCGGATTGCGCGATCGTGTTGCCGCCGTCGACGGCACGCTGCGCGTGGTGAGTCCGTCGGGTGGCCCCACCAGCGTGCTCGCCTCGCTGCCGTTGCGGGCCGGCGAGGTCTGACATGCGCATCGTCATCGCCGAGGACTCCGTGTTGCTCCGCGCCGGCATCAGCCGTCTGCTCACCGATGCCGGACATGACGTCGTGGCCGAGGTCGGCGACGCCGACGCGCTGCTCGAAGCGGTACGCACCCAAGTACCCGACATCGCCGTGGTCGACATCCGCATGCCGCCGACGTTCACCGATGACGGCATCCGCGCCGCCGTGTTGATCCGGCGCGACCACCCCACCGTCGGTGTGCTCGTGCTGTCGCAATACGTCGAACATCACTACGCGATCGAGTTGCTCGCCCGCGACACCGCCGGCGTGGGCTACTTGTTGAAGGAACGCGTGGCCGACGTCGCGGACTTCGTCGACGCGGTGCGCCGCGTCGGCACCGGCGGCACGGCGCTCGATCCCGACGTGGTGTCGCAGTTGCTCTCGTCGCGCACGCGTCAGAACCCGCTCGACCGGCTCACGCCACGCGAGCTCGAGGTGCTCTCGCTCATGGCCGAAGGGCGTTCGAACACCGCCATCGCCCAGGCGATGGTGGTCAGCGACGGCGCCGTCGAGAAGCACGTCTCGAACATCTTCACCAAGCTTGACCTGCCTCCGGCCGAGTCGGACCACCGTCGCGTGCTCGCCGTGCTGCGCTTCCTCGAAGGATCGTCGTGAGGTCGGCGCGCGTCGTGCGGATCATGTGCGGTCTCGGCGCGTTCGCGGCGATCGCCGCAACCACTGTGTCATTGGTCGGCTGGATCAGCGAGACCACCGAGACCAGCTCCCACACGATCGATGCCGCGGGCATCACCGGCATCGACGTCGGCACGAACGCCGGCGCGATCGTGGTGAGCGGCGGCGACCAGGACTCGATCGAGATCACCCACCGGGCGTCGTACGCCTTCGCCAAGCCCCGCTTGGACGAGACCACCGAGAACGGCACGCTCACGCTCGACGCACGCTGCAACCGCATCGCGCTCGGGCCGTGCGACGTGAGCTACACCATCACCGTGCCGGAAGGCATCTCGGTGCGGGCCCGTTCGGGCGGCGGCTCGATCACCGTGCGCGATGTCGAGGGTGCGGTCGACATCTACTCGTCGGCCGGCGGCGCACGCGCCGAACGGCTCGGCGGCACGCTCGTCATCAGGAGCTCGGCCGGCGGAATCGACGCCGTGGAGCTGCGCTCGAGATTCGTCGAGGCCGTCACGTCGGCCGGCTCTGTGCGCCTGTCCTTCGTGGTCGCCCCCGACTCGGTGCGCGCGGAGTCCTCCGCCGGATCGGTGCGGGTGACCGTGCCCGACGACCCCACCACCTACCGGGTCGATGCGAGCACCAGCGCGGGCACGACCCGGGTGCGCGTGCGCACCGACCCCACGTCGCAACGATCGATCACCGCGAGCAGCTCGGCCGGCAGCGTGTTCGTCGACTACGCCACCTCCTGACCTGCAAGCGCGGTTGCGCCGTGCCCGATCGCGTCGGCCACACTTTGCCGATGCGCATCGGCGCCTACCCAGGCACGTTCAACCCGCCGACCATCGCCCACGTCGCGGTCGCCGACGCAGCCCGGACGCAGCGCCGGCTCGAACGTGTGGTGCTGGTCGTGTCGACCCGACCGTTCGACAAGGAACACGTCGATCGCCCGATGTTCGCTCATCGGCTCGAAGTGCTGCACGCCATCGCGGACTCGAGCGGCGGGCGACTCGCGGTCGCCGTCACCGACAAGCGATTGCTGGTCGACATCGCCGAGGGTTACGACGTGCTGATCATGGGCGCCGACAAGTGGGCACAGGTGAACGACCCCGCCTACTACGACAACGATCCCATCCTGCGTGATCGCGCCGTCGCGGCCCTGCCCGAGCTGGCGATCGCTCGACGCGCCCCGTTCCCCGTCCCCGCCGAGCACCAGCTCGACGTGGACGATGCACACGAACCCGTGTCCTCCACCGGGGCACGCCGAGGAACCCGCGAGTGGATGACCCGCGAGGCCGCCGACTTCGACGACCGCACCGGTGCGTGGTCCGACCCCGAGCGCTACGAACGCTGGCTGCTCGGCGGCCCGTGACCGCGAGCATCACCCTCGGTTCTTCGGACAACTGACCACCCCATGCGACGTCAGATGTCCGAAGAACGAAAAGGCGCGGGGACCGTCAGCGGGTGATGGCGCCGAGCTCAGCGCCCTGGGCCAGCTTCGCGTACTTGGCGAGGAAGCCCTTCGGGTAGCGAGGCGTGGGCACGACCCAGCCTTCGCGGCGGGCGAGCAGCTCGGCGTCGTCGACGAGCACGTCGAGCCGCTTGTTCGGCACGTCGACCCGGATGATGTCGCCGTCGCGCACGAAGGCGATCGGGCCGCCGTCGACCGCCTCGGGGGCCACGTGGCCGATGCAGAAGCCCCACGTGCCGCCACTGAAGCGACCATCGGTGATGAGCGCACAGTCCGCGCCACGGCCGGCGCCCTTGAGCGCGCCCGTGACCGCCAGCATCTCGCGCATGCCGGGGCCGCCCTTTGGCCCCTCGTAGCGGATGACGATGACCGTGCCCGGCTGCATCGACCCGCTGAGGATCGCGTCCATCGCGCCGTCCTCGCCGTCGAACACGCGGGCGACACCCTCGAAGACCCGCTGCTCGTGACTGAGACCGGCCACCTTGACCACCGAACCGAGGCGGGCGAGCGAGCCGGTGAGGACGTTGATGCCGCCCTCGAAGTCGATCGCATCGTCAAGGCGGTGCACGACCACGCCGTCGGGCGCCGGCGGATCGATCTCGGCCAGGTTCTCGGCCATGGTCTTCCCGGTAACGGTCATGACGTCGCCGTGCAGGAGGCCGGCATCGAGCAGGTGCTTCATGACGACCGGGACGCCGCCGACGCGGTCGAGGTCGATCATGTGGAACATGCCGCCCGGCTTGAGGTCGGCGATGTGGGGCACGCGGTCGGCCACGCGGTTGAAGTCGTCGAGGGTCAGCTCGACCTCGGCCTCGTACGCGATGGCCAACAGGTGCAGCACTGCGTTGGTGGATCCTCCCAGCGCGTTGACGACGGCGATCGCGTTCTCGAAGGCCTTCTTGGTCATGATGTCGCGCGGTCGGATGTTGCGGCGCAAGAGCTCGACGACGGCCTTGCCCGACTCGTAGGCGATGTCGTCACGGCGACGGTCGGGCGCCACGGGCGACGCACTGCCGGGCAGCGACATGCCGAGCGCCTCGCCGACCGCGGCCATGGTGTTGGCCGTGAACATGCCGGCGCACGATCCCTCGCTCGGGCACGCCTTGCTCTCGATCTGGTGCAGTTCGTCCTCGGTGATCGTGCCCATGGCACACGCACCGACCGCTTCGAACACCGACACGATGTCGAGCACCTGGCCGTTGTGGTTGCCCGGCAAGATCGAGCCGCCGTACACGAACACGGCCGGCAGGTTGAGGCGGGCGGCGGCCATGAGCATGCCCGGTAGCGACTTGTCGCACCCGGCGAACGTGACCATGGCGTCCATGCGTTCGGAGTGCATCATGCACTCGACCGAGTCGGCGATGATCTCGCGCGACACGAGGCACCCGCGCATGCCCTCGTGACCCATCGATATGCCGTCGCTGATGGCAATCG
>JBKJKR010000020.1:0-2525 GCA_046597135.1 Acidimicrobiales bacterium
CAGCGCCTGCTCCGGCGATCCAAGCGCCGTGGCTCGTTCGGTGGCCTGCTGCAGCCAATCGCGCGCCCGGGCCGCCAACGCGTGGGCGTCGGATCCTGCGCGGGTGGCCCGAAGCGCCTCGAGATAGTGCGACGCGACCGCACCCGCGAGCTCATCTTCTCCGGCCGCTTCCAGTTGGTGGGCCACCGCGAGGTGACGACTGCGACGGTCGGCCTTGGTGAGCATGCCGTAGGCGACCTCACGGATCATTGCTTGCAGGAACGCGTACTGCCCACGCTCCGGTGAACGCGGGTCGGCCTCGTGCACCAAAAACTCACGACGCGTCAGGTCGTGCAGCCGAGGTTCGAGCTCGACGGTCGGAGCGCCCGTCACCGCCGCCAACGCCTCTAGCGTGAAGCTCTTGCCCAGCACGGCTGCATCCTGGAGCAGCGCCCGGTCCTCAGAGTGGAGGTTGTCCAGTCGTGAGGCAATCAGCGCGTGCAGCGTCTCCGGCACCTCGAGCTCACCCAGATCGCCGACCAGCTCGTAGGCGCCATCGCCGAGGCGCAACACGCCGCGGTCGGCCAGCATCCGGATCATTTCCACCGCATAGAGGGGCATGCCCTCGGCGCGGGCGACGATCCGGGACACTGCACCCGCCTCGGCGTCGGGCACCATGCCGCCCACGAGCTGGCTCATCGTGTCATCGGGAAGTGGCTCGAGGTGCAACGACAAGAAGTTGCGCGTCCCAACCCCCCAGGTCGGCCGGCGGTCGGTGAGCTCGGGGCGGGCCAATGTCACGATGAAGATTGGCTT
Source organism: Acidimicrobiales bacterium (assembly GCA_046597135.1). Classification (GTDB taxonomy): domain Bacteria; phylum Actinomycetota; class Acidimicrobiia; order Acidimicrobiales; family WLNW01; genus WLNW01. The sequence goes on from JBKJKR010000020.1 coordinate 796, forward strand.
GTTGCGTGACCACTCCATTAGCGAGTCGATGAAATCGAGCAGCCCGGCGTCTGCCCACTGCAGGTCTTCGAACACCATCGCGACCGTGCCCACGTCACTGATCCGCTCGAAGAACGTTCGCCAGGCGGCGAACAGCTCATCGCGTCCGCCGGTCGGACGTTCACCCAGGCCCAACAGGAAAGCCAGCCGCGGCTCGAGCCAACGACGCTCCTCCTCGTCGGGCACGTGCAGTCCAACCGACGCTGCTAGCTTGCCGCGCGACACTCCGGACGGGTCGGACTCGGCGATCCCGGCCCGCATCCGCACCATCTCGCCCAGCGCCCAGAACGTGATGCCGTCGCCGTAGGAGGGGCAGCGGCCGCGGTGCCACCAGATCGCCTCGGTCAGCCCGTCGACGTACTTCACCAGCTCCCACGACAGGCGCGACTTGCCGATCCCACCGATCCCGATCACCGAGACGGCGCGCGCCTTGCCCTCGCGGCCGGTCACGTGCAGCAGCTCCTTGAGCATCCGCAGCTCTTCGGTCCGCCCAACGAAGGGAGGCTCCACCACCATCCGGTTGGCACCGAGCCGTTGGGCCACCACCCGCAACGCGCGCCACGCGCGCACCGGCTGCTCCTTGCCCTTCAGCGCAAGCTCGCCGGCACCCTCGAAGGCGATCGCGCCAGACGCCGCTCGGACGGTCGCCTCACCAACCAACACAGAGCTTGGTTCGGCTGCGGACTGCAACCGCGCCGCGGTATTGACCATGTCCCCGGTGACCATGCCCTGGTGGTCGACCGCCTGGGCTGTGGCCGCCTCTCCGGTCAGCACCCCACACCGGGCCTGCAGCGTCACGCCGACCGAGTCGCCCAGCGCAGCGACAGCGTCGACCAGCTCCAGGGCGGACCGAACGGCACGTTCGGCATCGTCCTCATGCGTCACCGGGGTGCCCCAGACTGCCATCACTGCGTCGCCGATGAACTTCTCGACCACGCCCCCGTGGCGGCCGATCACCGTCTGCGCGGTGTCGAAGTAGGAGATGAGCAGCGTGCGCATGTCCTCGGCGTCTCGCTGCTCCGACAATGTGGTGAACCCGACCAGGTCGAGGAACAGCACCGAAACCAGCCGCCGCTCGTTGATCGGTGCCGGCCCACTGCGCGTCGCCTCGACGTCGGGCGCCGGACCTGCGTCGCGGGTGACCAGGGCGCTACCGCACTCACCGCAGAACTTGCCTGTGGCCGGGTTCGCTGCGCCACACGACGGGCACCCGCGCGCCAGAGCGGAGCCACACTCCATGCAGAACTTGCGCCCCGCTTCGTTGACAGTTCCGCACGTTTCGCAGTTCACGGACGCCCTTCCGTCGATGAGCCAAGAGCCTACGGCCGATACCGTGGCTGTCGAATAGGTTCCGCGCTCTTGCACCGGAACTAACCGTGTCGCAGGGTGGTAGCACTCAAGCCGTCCCAGTTGAGCCGTCCCGGCGTGGCACCATCTGCCCGTGGCCACGTGCGTCTTCTGCCAGATCATCGACCGCGAGATCCCGGGTCACATCGTGCTGGAGACCGCCGAGCTTCTCGCTTTCCTCGACACCCGGCCCCTCTTCAAGGGCCACGTCCTGCTCGTGCCGCGCGAGCACGTGGAGACCCTGCCTGATCTCCCCGCTGGTGCGCGCGACGGCTTCCTCGCAGCGGCCCAGCAGCTGGCAACGGCGGTCAAGGACGGCCTCGGCGCCCAGGGCTCTTTCGTCG
>JBKJKR010000155.1:0-4546 GCA_046597135.1 Acidimicrobiales bacterium
TACTTCCGTCAGTTGCTGGCCGGGCGGGACTTCGCCACGAACGACCCGGTGGCCCGCCAGATGGTCAACTTCGTCTACCTGATCGGTGATCGGGAGACCGGCGAAGCCGTGGTCGTGGACCCCGCTTACGGCATCAAGGAGCTGCTCGGCATCCTCGACGAGGAGGACATGACCCTCGTCGGCGCCCTCGCCACCCACTACCACCCGGACCACGTGGGCGGGGAGATGGCGGGCTACTCCATCGCCGGCGTGAACGAACTGCTCCGCCTCCGTCCGGTGCCCATCCACGTCCAGGCCGACGAGGCCGAGTGGGTGAAGCGGGTCACCGGCGCCGACGACAGCGACCTGGTCACCCACAGCAGTGGCGACGTCGTCCAGGCCGGCCAGATCCCCATCGAGCTCATCCACACCCCGGGCCACACCCCGGGCAGCCAGTGCTTCCTCGTCGCGAACCGATTGGTCTCGGGCGACACCCTGTTCCTCGACGGGTGTGGCCGTACCGACCTGCCGGGCAGCGACCCGCACGCCATGTACGAGAGCCTCACCCAGAAGCTCTCGAAGGTGCCCGACAAGGCGTTGTTGTACCCCGGCCACTTCTATTCGCCGCAGCCCTACAGCTCACTCGGCGAGACCCGGCGCGAGAACTACGTGTTCAAGCCGAAGACCGAAGAGCAGTGGATGATGATGTTCGGCCGCTGAACCGCCGCGCGCCGGTCGCGGCGCGTCGATAGGTCAGCGGCGATCAGTGCGGGTCGACCGTTGTGTGGTCGGGGTGGATCTCGGTGGTCCACATCTCGAGGCAGCGGGGGCACGTGGCGCTCACCACACCCGTCACGTTGTCGATGAGGTCGACGATGCCCTTGCGGTCGCACGTGGGGCACATGTAGGCCAGCGGTTTCCGGTTGCGCAACCGGCGTCGTTCGCGCAGGTCGATCATGTGGGCGAGCCCGGGCATCGCCTCGGGTGTCGCGTCGATCGGTGTCGCGTCGATGGCGGCCGCGGTGGCCGCTTCGACCTCGATGGTGTCGTCGTCGGCGGTCCGGGTGAGCTCGTCGAGCGGGACGATCACGAGCCGTTCGCGCGCCGTGCTGAAGCGAACGAGCGAAAGGTTCGGCGCCGGGGGCGGGGGCGGCTCGTGGCCCGTGGCCCGGGCGATTGCCGCCGCGACGTCAGCGGCGAGGGGCCGCCCCGACGCATCGGCGCGTCGGGCTTTCGGGCTGCGCTTCGGTCGCGTGTCACGCAGGGGCACGGTGGGCAGCGGGAACGGCGCGACCTCGAGCTCGGCGCGGGTCGGACGATCGAGGGTGTCGGTACCGGTACTGCTGTCGATCTGCGCCATGAGCGCGGTGCGCTCCCGGAGCAGGAGGGCGTGCAGCCGGTTCTGTGGGCTCGACGGCGCGGGGGCCGGCCCTTGCGGTCGGTCGGTCGGGGGCGAGATCACCCAGACCCGTTCGGCCGGATCGGGCCGGCGTGCGCCCGGGTTCACCTCGTGCACCGAGGTTTCGACCAGCGGTTCACGCCAGGCGCCACGGGTGCGGTTGAACCCGCCCGACCGGGAGTTGGGGGCGGGCAGTGGAACAATCTCGACAGGGCGCCGTGGGTGTTCCGGAGGGTTGTTCGACGTCATGCTGGCCTTCCCAGGTCCTTTGCCATCCGACGGAACCGACAGTATGTGCGCGCGGAGGGTGGTGTCATGGGCCGCGAAGCCCGGGATTTTGGACCGATAGGCCCAGCTAACCGCGAAGTGACATCACACACGGTGAGGTTCGTGAGCACTCAAGTCGGTCCGTCCGGAGCCGATCGAGAGAGGTCGGCGAGGCGATGAGGAGTTTTGCGGTGCACGAAGAGCATGAGGGACCCCAGTTGACGCCCGCGGCGACGTGGTCGTCCGAGGAGTTCTCCCCGACGCCCGCGCCTGCATACGGCACGCCGTCCACGCCCGACCCGGTGGTCGCCGCCGACGCCCCCGCCGCCGAGCCGCCGTCCGTCGAGCCCGTCACCGAGCCCGCCGCCGAGGCAGTCGCCGATCTGCCCGCTGAGCTGCCCGAGGCGCCGGCCATGGTCGACCCGGCCGAACTGGCGGCCGCACAGCAGCGCATCGCCGATCTGCAGGCACGGCTGGCCGGCGCCGAGGAAGAGAACCGCGCCTTCATGCAGTCGCTGCGCCATGTCGCCGCGGCGGCCGAGGAGCTGCTCGCCGAAGCCCGCGTCGAGGCAACCGCCATGCGCGCCTCAGTCGAGCGCGACATCGCCATCGCGCACACGGAGCTCGACGCCCGCCGCGCATCGATCATGATCGACTCCCAGCGCGACGCCGATCGGTTGCTCGACGAGTCGCGCGCCACCGCCCACGAGCTCGTCGTCGTCGCTCGCGCCGATGCACGTGCCGCGGTGCACGAGGAACGTCGACGCGCCGCCGACGATCTCGAGATGCTCGCCGCGCTGCGCGAACGCATCGCCGAGGAGCGCAACACCCTCACGCAGTTCCACACCCAGCTCAGCGGTCGCCTGCGCTACCTCATGCACTCGATTATCGAGTTCGCCGAGCACAACCCGTCGCTCGAGCTGGGCGACCCGTCGACGTTCGCGTCCACGGTCATCACCGGGCCGCAGCCCGCACGTTCGATCGCACTTTCGGGTCCGGTCGAGCTGCCCGATGCGGACCGGGCCGCTGCGACCAAGGCAACGCCGTCCACGCCCGAGGGCGACATGCACGGCGACGAAGCGCACCTCGACCGCGCCTTCGACGCCTTCTTCTCGAACGACGACATCGACGAAGACCCCAGCCGTCGTTGGATCCTCGAAGACTGACCCCGGTCGATCAGAGCACCGCCGAACGCACCACGCAGCTGCGCACGTAGTCGAGATCGATGGTGACGCCGAGCCCCGCGCCGTCGGGCACGGTGAGCGTGCCACCCGGGCCGAGTACGAACGGCTCGGTGAGATCGCGCGCGAAGTAGCGGTTGCTGGCGGAGAGGTCGCCCGGTCGGGTGAAGCCCGGCAGCGAGGCGAGCGCCACGTTTGCCGCACGGCCGATGCCCGTCTCGAGCATGCCGCCGCACCACACGTCGACGCCCGCCGCATGACATGCGTCGTGCACGGCGACCGCGGCTCGCAGGCCGCCGACGCGGCCGGGTTTGATCACGAGCGAGTGTGCGGCCCGCAACGCGATCGCGGCGCGTGCGTCGTGGAGTGACTCGATCGATTCGTCGAGGCTCACGTGACACTCCGGCACCGCGGCGATGAACGCCGCGTGGTCGACCAGGTCGGCGGCCGCGAACGGTTGCTCGAGCAGATCGACGTCGAGGTCCGCGAGCCTTGCGCGATTGGTCGGTTCGTAGGAGCCGTTCGCATCGGCCCACACCGCGACGGCCGGCCCGACCGCGGCCCGTACCGCGTCGATCACCGCTCGGTCGTGTCCCGGCGTGATCTTCACCTTGACGCGCGTGTAGCCCTCGTCGGCGTGGGCCGCGGCACGGGCGGCCACGGTCGCCACGTCGTCGTGCATCTCGACCACCACGCCCACGGGCAACGACGCGCCGGGGCGCCCGCCGAGCATCGCCGCGAGCGAGCGCCCGTCGCGCCGCCCGACCGCGTCGAGCGCGGCCATCTCGAGCGCGGCCTTCGCCATGTGGTTGCCGCGGATGGCGTCGAGCGACTCACCACGGCGAACTCTTGGTACCAGGTGCTCGGTGATGGCGAGCCACGCGGCGTCGAGGAACTCCGACGCGTAGGTGGGCGCGACCTCGGCCGCACACTCACCCCAACCCTCGGCCCCCTCGCCGGTGCGGACGTGCACGAGCAGCGCGTCCTTGTGCGTGGCCGCGCCGCGCGCCGACACGAACGGCCGCAGCAGCGGAAGCCGGACGTGCAGCAGCTCCACGCGCTCGAGGCGTTCGGGATCCATGACGCAAAGCGTGACACGATGCGGGCATGTTCCGTGCACTGCTGCTGCAGAAAGACGATGCGGGGTCCGTCACGGCCACGCTCACCGACGTCGACGAATCGATCCTGCCCGACGGCGTCACCGTCGACGTCGAGTACTCGACCATCAACTACAAGGACGGCCTCGCCATCGCGAACGCCAGCCCCATCGTGCGAACGTGGCCCATGATCCCCGGCATCGACTTCGCCGGTGTCCGGGCCGACACGGGTGCGCGTGTGGTGCTCAACGGGTGGGGCGTGGGCGAGAGCCACCTGGGCGGGCTCGCGCAGAAAGCCGCCGTGCCCGAGGGCTGGCTCGTCGAGCTGCCCACGTCGTTGTCCACGTTGCAGGCCGCGGCCATCGGCACAGCGGGCTACACGTCCATGCTGTGCGTGCTCGCGCTCGAGGCCCACGGCATCACGCCCGACCTCGGCCCGGTGCTCGTCACGGGCGCGGCAGGTGGCGTGGGCTCGGTTGCGGTGGCCATCCTGGCGCAGCTCGGGTACGAGGTGCACGCGTCGACCGCCCGCCCCGAAGAGGCCGACTACCTGCACATGCTGGGCGCCACCGCGATCGTGCCGCGCGACGAACTGTGGGGCCCGGCGCGCGCGCTCGGCAAGA
>JBKJKR010000514.1:0-3419 GCA_046597135.1 Acidimicrobiales bacterium
GTCTCGTCTACCTCGTCGATGGCGACGAAATCGGGGTGCTGCAGGCCCGCTATCACTACGGAGTGTGACGGGAGAGCTCTTCGGCAAGGCCTACGTCAAGTAGGGCTTCAGAGCGCCGACTCGCCCGAGTCTACGAACAGCACCGATCCGGTCATGAGGATCGACATGTCGCTCGCGGCGAACAGTGCGACGCGAGCGACATCGTCGGGTACGCCGATGCGGCCGAGCGGCACGCGTCCTTCCATCTCGGTGATCAGGGCGCGGATCTCGGGTGTGGTGTAGCGATCGAGGAAGTCGACGCGACCCTCGGTCTGGGTCATCGACGGCGCGATGGCCAGCACGCGGATGCCCATAGGCCCGAGCTCGGTCGACAGCGCCTTCGTGATGCCGACGACGGCGTGCTTCGACGTGATGTAGTGCGCGACGCCGGGCGCGGCTTTGACGCAACCGGTCGACGCGATGTTCACGATGACGCCGCCCCGTCCCTGCATGCGTGCGGCCGCGGTCTGTGAGCCGACGAAGCAGCCGCGGACGTTGACCGCCATCACGCGATCCCATTCGTCGTGATCGAGCTCGAGCAGGGGCGCGCTCGGGTAGATGCCGGCGTTGTTGACCCAGATGTCGATGCCGCCGAGCAGTGACTCGGCCTGATCCGCGAGCGCGAGCACTGATGCGCCGTCGGCGACCTCGACCGCGACACCGTGCGCGGCGACGCCGTACTTGTCGGCCAGCTCGGTTGCGCGCGTCGCCGCGAGCGCGCCGTCGAGGTCACCCAGAACGAGCGACGCACCGGCTTCGGCGAAGCGCGCTGCGATGCCGGCACCGATGCCGCGGGCGCCGCCGGTGATGACGGCGCGGCGGCCGGCGAGGCTGCACAGCTCGGCAATGGAACGACTGCTGACGTCTGGCACGATCATCTGATTCCCCCCGGATTCTGGGACAATCCTGGCATGGCGAACACCGCATCCCCCGCTGCATCGCGTACCCGCAGGTCATCGCGGTCGGTCCGCGACGAGGTCCGGCATCCCATCGTCGACATCGACGGCCACGTCATCGAACACATGCCGAGCGTGCTGCCACACCTGCGCGAGAGCCTCGGCGCCGACCTGTTCGCCCGCTACCGCGCCGGTGAGTTCCAGAACCTGTTCGTGCCACCCGGTGGGGGCACCGAAGACCGGCGTGCCTCGCGTGCACCGAACAACGGGTGGTGGGGTGTGCCCACGCAGAACACTCTCGATCGCGCGACGGCCATGATCCCGGGGCTGTTGCACGAACGCATGGACGAGCTCGGCATCGACGTCACGGTGTTGTATCCCACGCTCGGCTTCGGCATCGCGGGCATCGACCTCGAGGAGCTTCGCGTCGGTCTTTGCGCCGGGTTCAACGACTACTACGCCACCGCGTACGGGCCCTATGAAGATCGCTTGCGGCTGGCAGGCGTGGTCCCGATGCACACGCCCGCCGAAGCATTGGTCGAGCTCGATCACCTGCACGCGATCGGCCTGCGCGTCGCGGCGTTCCCGCACGGCGTGGTGCGCCCCATCGCGGCGCCGGTGCGCGAAGCGGCGGCGTGTCGCTGGCCGGGGCAGACGCATTGGCTCGACACGTTCGGGCTCGACAGCGCGTACGACTACGACGTGGTGTGGCAGCGCTGCATCGATCTCGGCATCGCGGTCACGTTCCACGGCGGGCTGCTGATGGATTCGTTGCACGCACGATCGGTGAGCAACTTCGTGGCGAACCACCTGGGCTTGCACGCATCGATGATGTCGGGCCTGGCGCGAAGCCTCTTGTTCGGCGGTGTGCTGCACCGGTTCCCGTCGTTGCGGGTGGGTCTACTCGAAAGCGGTGTCGCGTGGGGCGCCACCATGGCGTGCGACCTCGTCGAGCACTGGGAACGCCGTTCGCTCGAAGGCATCGGCGCGACGGATCCGGTCGCGCTCGATGTCGACTCGTTGCGTGAGCTCCTCGACAAGTACGGCATGCCGAGCGACGGCGTCGAGCACCTCGCCGCTCCCTCAGGGCCGCCCCCGGAGGAGCGCGACGAGTTCCGCCTCACCGGTGCGACCGATGCGCAGGAGCTCGTGCGTCAGTTCGCCGACGGGTTCGTGTTCGGCGCGGAGTCCGACGATCGCAGCGTGGTCACCGCGTTCTCGTCGTTCCTGCCCTACGGAGCGACGATCGGCGCGGCGTTCAGCTCCGACATGGGTCATTGGGACGTCGACGGTCTCGACCGGGTTGTTGCGTCGGCCTGGAAGCACGTCGAGCGCGGTCTGCTCGACGAGGCGCAGTTCGAGGCCTTCATGTGGACGAATCCGCATCGCTTGCTCACCGCGAACGACCCGAACTTCTTCGCGGGCACACCCGCAGCTCAGTCGGCGATGTAGCCGTCGTCCTCGTCGAAGCTCGGCGCACGAGTGAGGTGCATGGCCAACTCCTCGGCCGACAGGTTCGCGTCGTCCTCTTCGTCGTCACCCTCGTCGGCAAAGGCCATCGCTTCGGTGTCTTCGTCGTTGGCGTGGCCAAGGATGCGACCGACACCACGGGCCCGTGCTCCGGTGACGGAGTTGTCGTAGAGATCGTCGCCGCTGTGGTCGTCGCTTCTTCGGTCACCGGGCAGGCTCACGTGTGGCTCCTCGTGCGCAACTGGATCGACGTGACCATCGTGCGCCCGATCGTCGGCCGTGGGAAGAGGCAAAGGTCGGTATCCGGTCCGCGTGACCCGAGCGCAGCCGAGTGGCAGGTCGTCGGTGCATCGGCGAGCATGCGGTCATGAGCAGCGCAGCAGATCTCTTCGGCATCCAAGGACGCAAGGCACTCGTCATCGGTGGCGGGTACGGCATGGGCCGGGAGACGTCGCTCCACTTGGCCATCGCCGGCGCCGACGTGGCCGTCGCCGACCTCGATCCGGCCCGCGCCGAGGGCGTGCGCGACGAGATCGTGGCCATGGGTGCGAAGGCGTACGCCTTCGGCGGCGATGTCACCGCCCGAGGCGCGGCCGAAGCGGTGGTGCGTGCCGGGCGTGACGCGCTGGGCGGGCTCGACATCGTGATCAACATCGTGGGCGCGGCCACGTTCGCACCGATCATCGACCTCGACGACGAAGCGTGGGACGCCCAGCACACGTTGAACGTGCGCCAACAGCTCCAGGTGGCGCAGGCCGCGGCACGGATCATGATCGCCGAAGGGACGCCGGGGGCCATCGCGATGGTTGCGTCCGTCAGTGGCATCTACGGCGCGCCGCTGCACGGTGCCTACGGCGCCGCGAAGGCCGCGGTGATGTCGATCGTGCGCACGATGTCGCAGGAGTGGGGCGAATACGGCATCCGCGTCAACGCGGTCGCTCCGGACGGTATCGCCACGCCACGCGTGCGCGCCGGGTTCGAGGCACGCGGCGCCGACATGTCGCACCTCGCTCG
>JBKJKR010000478.1:0-10035 GCA_046597135.1 Acidimicrobiales bacterium
TTCACCCCACCCGAGGCCGGCTAGTACGAGGCCCAGGCCGCGTTCTCGGCGCGGCCCCTGCCGTTCAAGGTCGCGACCCGTGACACGGTGAAATTGGTCCAGGTGGGCGACGCGCTCCGCCCGGTCGTCACCCCGACCACAGCCGATGCCCGCGGGGTCAACCCGGTCTGCACCCGCTCGCCGAAACCGTGTCCGTTCCACACGATGACGCTCTCCGACGCACTCGCGAAGAAGCAGCCGATCGTGTTCGCGGTCACGACCCCCGGCTTCTGCCAGACCGCGATCTGCGGCCCGGTGCTCGAGATCCTGATCGACCTCGCGCCCTCGCTGCGCCGCTTCCAGATCGTCCACGCCGAGGTCTACGTCGAGCCGAACAAGCAGACGTCGGGCGCGCCGAAGACCACCGACACGATCTCGACGTACGGCCTCGACTACGAACCGTCGTTGTACGTGGCCGACGCGGGGGGAGTCGTGCGGGGCCGGCTGGACTTCACCTGGGACCGCGCCGAACTCGAGTCGGCGCTGGCGCTGGTGCCCTGAGGGCTAGCTGAACGAGTTGCCGCAGCCGCACGTGCGCTGGGCGTTGGGGTTGTCGATGGAGAAGCCCGCACCCTGCAGGCCATCCTTGTAGTCGAGCGTGGCGCCGGTGAGGAGCTGCGCGCTCGACGGGTCGACGACCACCTTGACCTCGCCGAACGTGGTGAGCACGTCTTCGGCGTCGATGTCGGTGTCGAAGAACATCTCGTAGCTGAAGCCCGAGCACCCACCGGGGCGCACGGCGACGCGCAGCGCCAGGCCGTCGTCACCTTCCGCCTTGATGAGCTCGCCCACCTTGTGCGCTGCGGTTTCCGTAATCGTGATCACGAGATGACTCCCCGTGGATAGGTCCCGGACAGGCGGGAGTGTACTGAATGGAACCGTGAGGCCGGTCATCGCATTCCTTCGACCAGGTCGACGTCGAGGTCGACCTGGCAGGGATGGCCGACGTGCACGAGGGTGCGGAACTCGCGCACCCGGGCACCGCCGCGGGCCTCGACGAAGCCCTCGACCATGCCTTGGTGCAAACCGCAGATGACGGCCGGGTTGGCCTCGGCCAGCTCGCGGAACGGGCAGTGCATGAACCCGATCGAGGCCACGCCGGGTTCTTGCACGACCGCAGGGTCGAACCCGAGCGTGCTCAGGTCAGCGGCGAGTGCGTCGATGCAGGCGAGGCGACCGGGCACCCGCACCGCGGCGGCGCGGCCTTGTTCCTGGCCGGCGTCGCGGGCATCGTCGGACACGACGCCCGCCACGGAGGCCACGCGCAACAACATGCGGGCGAGCCACGGGAAGGCCGGCGGCTCGAGGCCGAGCGACGGCGCGTCGGCCGACACCGAGTACACGTGCTGCGGTCGGCCCACGCCGCCACGAGAGTCGATGCGCAACTCGAGAAGCCCGACGTCGCGCATGCGCTCGAGGTGAGGACGTACCGTGTTGGGATGCAGGCCGAGCGTGCGCGCGATGTCGTTCGTGGCGAGCGGGCGCGGCGACCGGGCCAACTCGAGGAAGATGGCGTACCGGGTGTTGTCGCCGAGCGCTTTGAGCACCGCGAGCCGCGCCGGCTCGTCGGTCGGTTCGTCGGCCGGCAGATCACGGATCTCGGAGTCAGGGGCCACCCGACAAGATTACACGGCCGGACCCGGTAAAATGGCGCCATGACCACCGCCGCCCCTCCGACCCCCGAAACGGTCATGGAGCTGCTGCGCGGCGTCATCGACCCCGAGCTGGGCAGCGACATCGTCGAACTGGGCATGGCCAAGGGCGCAGTCGTCGCGCCCGACGGTGGCGTGCGGGTGCGCATCTCGCTCACCACCGCCGGCTGTCCGCTGCGGGCCCAGATCCAAAAAGACGTCAAGGCCCGCGTGGGATCGCTCCCCGGGGTCACCTCGGTGGGCATCGACTGGGGCGAGCTCACCCAGGAGGAGAAGGCCGCCGCCATGGCCAAGGCCCGGTGGAACAAGGCCGAGTCGGCTCCGGAGACCCAGATCCCGGCGACCACGAAGGTGATCATGATCGCCTCCGGCAAGGGCGGGGTCGGCAAGTCCTCGATCTCGGTGAACGTCGCCGCCGGGCTCGCGGCGCGGGGTTACACCGTCGGCGTGCTCGACGCCGACATCTGGGGCTACTCGGTCCCGCGCATGCTCGGCGTCACGGGGCGCCTCGGCGGCGACCCGGCCACCAAGAAGATCTCGCCGCTCGAACGGCGCATCGAACCGAGCGACCTGGGCCCGGGCGGCATCGTGCGCGTCGTGTCCATGGGCCACCTCGTCGACGACGAGGCAACGGCACTCATGTGGCGCGGCCTCATGCTCAGCCGGGCCGTGCAGCACTTCCTCGAGGACGTGTTGTGGGGCGACATCGACTACCTGATCATCGACATGCCACCCGGTACGGGCGACGTGCAGATGGGCCTCGCCCGCCTGTTGCCCCGCGCCGAGATGATCATCGTGACCACACCGGCGCGCAGCGCGCAACGCGTCGCCGTTCGCGCCGCGAACATGGGCCGCAACAACTACCTGCGCATCGTGGGCGTCATCGAGAACATGAGCGCCTTCGTCAACGAGCAAGGCACCGTGTACGAGCTGTTCGGCTCCGGTGGCGGCGCGGAGCTCGCCACCGAGGTGGGCGTGCCGCTGCTGGGTCAGGTTCCCATCGATGAGGCCGTCGCACACGGCGGCGACCACGGCGACCCCGTGGTGCTCGGCCCCGGTCCGGCCGGCGACGCACTGCGCGAGATCGTGGCCCGCATCGCCGAGGAGGCCGTGCCACCGGTCGAGATGGCGGGGTGCAGCGCCCGGCTGCTCGGCGCGGTCGACGCCGCACTCGCGGCCAGCGACGCCAAAGCGGTCAGCCTCCACTGAGCTCCAGGTCGGCCAAGCGCCGGTCGGGCACGATCCACAGCACCGCCGCCGCGACGTACATCGCCAGGCCGAGGTACGGGCTCACGAACGCCAGGCCGGTCCCCGACGCGTAGAGGACCACCGAGATCAGTCCCTTGCGGTCGCGGCCGATTCGCGCGGCGACCAGGCTGTCGGGGTTCACCCGGATGATGCTCTGCGCGAGGATCCAATAGGCCATGCCGGCCAGCAACGAGATGAGGCCGTAGAGCGCGGTCGGACCGGCATCGCCATGATGCGAGCCCAGCCACGAGGTCGCCGCGGGGATCAGCGTGAGCGCGAAGAGCAGCCCGAGGTTGGCCCACATGACTGCGGCGTCGATGTGCTCGGTGGCGCGGAACAGGTGGTGGTGGTTGTTCCAGTAGATGCCGAGGAACACGAAGCTGAGCGCGAACGCCAAGACATCGGGCACGACGTCTCGGAGATCTGCGAGCCGGCCACCATCGGGCGGAACCAACTGGAAGGCCATGATCGTGATGAGGATGGCCAGCACCCCATCACTGAAGGCCTCGAGGCGTGACGTACCGATCAGCGATGGGCGCAAGGGCTTGGACACCCGGGGAGTCCTACTCCTCCGCGAGGGTGGCGTAAAGCTTTCGGCGCGTTTCGTTGAGCACGTCGACAGCCTTGCACTGCTGCTCGTCGGTGCCCGTGGCCGCGACCTGCTTCCAGGCCATCACCGTCTTGTGCAGGGCATCGCGCACCGCCGCTTGCCGTCGACGTCCTGGCCGACCACCCGGCTCTCGTCCTCGAGGAGCTGGAGGGTCGGGTAGACCGACCCGGCGGTGTCACCCGTCACGTCGCCTACTCCAGTTCGGATTGCCGGGAGGGGCGCCGCGTCGCTCGGCCGTCGACGTTGATGACTGTTCCGAACCGGGCACCGAAGCGCGACGCCCGGCCTTCGTCGATCCGCCGCTTCACCCGTTTGCGGATGGTCGCGCGCAACACGGCGCGTACCGGCGGCAGCAGCAGCAGGACGCCGAACGCCGCCGTGATGAACCCCGGGAGGAACAACAAGAGCCCTGCCCCGAAGCCGAGGCCGCCGTTGATCATGTCGTCGGACGGCGAACGACCCTCGGCGAGGCTTGCGAACGTCCGCGCGATCGCGCCCATGCCGGCGCGCCGAATGACCCAGGCGCCGAAGATTCCGAGGGCCACGAGCACGAGGACGGTCTCGAGCGCGCCGATGAGATGCGCCACCTGCAACGCCACGTAGAGCTCGGCTGCCGCGCCGACGATCAGGAGGACGAAGAACGCCAGGAACATGTCCGCATGCTAGGACGACAGCCCATGGACGAAGGTTCAGCGCGACACCGGCACGACGCGTGGCTGTCGCGCGCGCTGGGCGAGGCCGTCCAGGTGCGCCACGCCGAACCGGTCGGCACCGGCGTGGGCCTGCTCGCCAGCGCGACACTGTTCGAGCTCCGCGACGGTCGCCGGCTGTTCGTGAAGGAGCCGTCGAACGACGCGCGCACTCGATCCATCGCTCAGCAGTTCGGTTACTACGCGCGCGAAGCCGGTGCGTACCGCGACCTCCTGGCGAACGCCGGACTCGCCACCCCGCGTTGTCATGCGATCATCGACACCGACGACGGTCCGGTGCTCGTGCTCGACCAACTGACCGATCACCGGGCGGCCGACCAGCTGCTCGGCGCAACACCTGCGCAGGCCTTCGCGGCGGCAAACTTCCTGGGCGATCTCCATGCGCGGTTCTGGGACGAGCCCGTGCTCGCCGCGTGCAGTTGGTTGCCGGGGCCCAGCGACGCGGTCGTCACGATGTACGAGCAGCTGTTCGCCATGATGTGGGATGAGTTCTGCGCCATGGTCGTCGACGATGTCCCTGCCGAGCACCTGCGCGCCGCCGAGCAGAGCATCGGCCGCTTCGCGAACGTGTGCGCGGAGTTCGCGAGCGCACCACGGACGTTGCTCCACGGCGACTTCCGGCTCGACAACCTGATGTTCACCGCCGACGGCGCAGTGGCCGCCATCGACTGGCAGCTCGCCGCGTGGGGACGAGGAGCCTACGACCTGGCGTTCTTCGCCTCGGGAAGCATCGACGAAACCGTGCTCGTCGCCATCGAGCCGGCGTTGATCTCGCTTTATCACGAACGCCTGCTCACCAACGGGGTCGAGCACTACGACCTCGAGTCGTGTCGCCGCGACTACCTCGGTGGTCTCGTGATGAACCTTCCCAACCCCGTGACCGCGCTCGTCGCGGTACCGCCGGGCAACGAACGCGGGGCGCGCCTGCTGCGCGAAAACGCCCGTCGCGCGCTCGCCACCGTTGCGCGCCACGCGGCGTCTCTATCCTCGTGGTGATGCAAGACCGTCCGCCCTCCGTCGACCGCCTCGCCCGTTCGCTCGCCGGCTCGGGTCTGCCGCACCCATTGCTCGTCGACATCGCGCGAGCGGCCATCGCCGCGGGAACGCCGCAGCAGGCGACCGAGCTCGTCGACACGCTGCGTCGGAGCATGCTGCAACCGGTCGTGAACGCAACGGGCGTGCTGTTGCACACCAACCTCGGGCGGGCACCGTTCGCCCCGTCGTTGCACGAGTCGTACACGAACCTCGAGCTCGATCTCACCACTGGTCGCCGCGGTTCGCGCCACGCCCACGCCGGTTCGCTCCTCGCCCGAGCGTGCGGGGCCGAGTCGGCGATCATCGTGAACAACGGCGCGGCGGCCGTGCTGCTGGCCCTCGCCGCTCTGGCCGCCGGTCGGGGCGTCGTGGTGTCGCGCGGCGAGCTCGTCGAGATCGGCGGCGGCTTCCGGGTACCCGAGGTGATGGCGCAATCCGGGGCGCGCCTCGTCGAGGTCGGCACGACGAACCGCACACGCACCGCCGACTACCGCGGAGCGGTCGACGACGCGTCGAACGACATCGCGATGGTCATGCAGGTGCACCAGTCGAACTACCGCATCGTCGGGTTCACCGAGGCGCCCGACGTCCGCGACCTGGCCACGCTCGGTGTACCGCTCGTGTGCGACATCGGCTCGGGGCTGCTCGACGCGGCGTGCCCGTGGCTCCCGGGTGGTCCGCCGGCGTGGCTGAACGACGAGCCCGCAGCGCGCCAGTCGCTCGAGGCCGGCGCCGGGCTGGTCACGTTCTCGGGCGACAAGCTGCTCGGCGGGCCACAGGCCGGCATCATCGCCGGGCGCGCCGATCTCGTCGAGCGGTGTGCGCGCCATCCGCTCGCACGCGCGCTGCGGCCCGGCTCGCTCGTGCTCGGCGCGCTCCACGAGCTCGCGTTGCGCTACCTGGCACGGGATGCGCAGTCGATCCCGTTCTGGCGCATGGCCACCTCCCCCATCGCCGAACTGCGGACCCGTGCCGTCGCGTACGACGTGGGCAACGTGATCGACAGCGTCGCCGTACCCGGTGGCGGCACGCTCCCCGGGGTCGAGATCCCCAGCATCGCCGTCGCGGTCGCCGGCGATCACGCGGCGACGCTGCGTGCCGCGTCCCCACCGATCATCGCCCGCGTCCACGACCAGACCACCTTCGCCGATCTGCGCACCATCGCGCCCGCGGACGACGTCCACGTCGCGGCCGCCCTCCGGTCGCTCACCGCGGCGCGCTGATGCACGTCGTCTCCACCGCCGGCCACGTCGACCACGGCAAGTCGTCGTTGGTGCGCGCGCTGACCGGCACCGACCCCGATCGCTTCGCCGAGGAGAAGGCGCGCGGCCTCACCATCGACCTCGGGTTCGCGTCGACCACGTTGCCGAGTGGACGCGGTGTAGCCATCATCGACGTGCCCGGCCACGTGCGGTTCCTGCGCAACATGCTCGCCGGCGTCGGTGCGGTCGACGCTTGCATCTTCGTCGTCGCCGCAACCGAGGGCTGGAAGCCGCAGAGCGAAGAACACCTGCGCATCCTCGAGCTCCTGGGCATCAGCCACGGTGTGATCGTGCTCACCAAGATCGGCATCGCCGACGCCGACCTGCGCGAGCTCGCCCGCCTCGATGTCGAGGAGCACGTCGAAGGAACCTTCCTCGAAGGGGCCGAGATCGTCGAGGTCGACACGATCGACGGCGTCGGTCTCGACGATGTCCGCGCGGCCATCGACCGCTTGCTCGATGCCACCCCCACCGCAGCCGACATCGGCCGGCCGCGGATGTGGATCGACCGCGCGTTCGCGGCGAAGGGCGCGGGCACGGTGGTCACGGGCACGTTGACCGGTGGGCGGGTGCGCGTCGACGACCTGCTCGCGCTCGCGCCACGCGACGTCACCGTGCGAATCCGTGGCATCCAATCGCTGCACAAGGAACGCACCAAGATCGGCCCGGGCAACCGCGTTGCGTTGAACCTCAGTGGCGTGGCACGCGATGGTGTGGCGCGCGGCGACGCGCTCGTCGCCGACGGGCAGTGGCATCGCACCTCGCGCGTCGACGCGTCGTTGCAGGTGCTCGGTTCGCTCGAGCACGTCGTCTCGCGGCGCGGCGCGTACCTCGCCTACATCGGCTCGGGTGAGCACGCGGTCAAGATGCGCATCCTCGGGCCGTCGTCGATCCACCCCGGCCAGTCGGGCCTCGTGCGGCTCCACCTGCCCGTGGCCCTGCCGCTGCTCCCGGGCGATCGTTACGTGCTGCGCGAGAGCGGCCGCAACGAGACCGTCGGCGGCGGCGAGATCCTCGACGTGGCGCCAGTGCTGCCTGCGTCGCGCGCCAAACCCGATCGGTCGGTCGAGCGCGTCGTCGCCGAGCGCCGGTGGGTCGACGTGACCGAGCTGCGGTTGCTGGTGGGCGAGACCGTGACGCCGACACTCGGTGCCTACGTCGTCGATCCGGTGGTGCTCGAAGATGCTCGCGCGGCACTGCGCTCATCCATCGAACAGGCCGGTCCGCTCGGCCTCGAGCTGGCCCGGCTCGACGAGCGCGCCCGCCTCGTGCTGAGCACCCTCGATTCCATCACCATCGACGGCGGGCGCATCCGGCCGGCGTCGGTGGTCGACCCCCTGCTCGATCATCCCTACGTCGCGGCGCTCGAAGCTGCACCGTTCACCCCACCCGACGCCGTCGGGGTCGACCGGGCGGAGCTGCGCGAACTGGTACGCCACGGCAAGGTCGTCGACGTCGACGGCGTGTTCTACGCGGTGAGCGCGCTGGTCGCGGCGGCCGAGCTGTGCGCCGCGCTGCTGCGAGAGCGCCCGGACGGGTTCACCGTGGCCGAGTTCCGCGACGCGGCGGGCAGCTCGCGCAAGCACACGCTGCCGCTGCTCGGGCGCCTGGACGAGACCGGAGTGACGAGACGGCGCGGCGATGTACGCATCGGCGGCCCCCGGCTGCCGGCGAACTGATCGGTTGTCGGGGCGGCGACCCGTCAGGTCAGACGGATTCGCGGGCGAGCAGAGCCCGCCGTTCGACCTCGTTGAGGCCGCCCCAGATGCCGTGCGGTTCACGAATGCGAAGCGCGTACTCCAGGCAGTCCTTGCGAACAGAACACGATACGCATATGCCCTTGGCCCGCTGTTCCCGTTCGAGCTTTTCGTCTTTGCGCTCGAACTGTGCGGGCGGGAAGAACATGACCGCTTGTGGTCCCCGACAAGCGGCTCGTACCTGCCATTGGTGGTCAGATAGCTGTGCCGTCAAAACGATTTCCCCCAGTTCGATCGGAACTTAGCCCCGTCGGCCAGCGCCTGACAAACCCCATCCGTCTGTCAGCCTGCCCCAAGCGCTAACATCCAGGTCCCTGTTTTTCACGCTATCGGGCCGGCGGGGAACTCCGACGCTCGCGATAGTCACGCGCGGCGCCCTCCTCGGGCTCGACTTCGAGGAGCAGCCCCACGATCTCGACCACGCGGATCTGACCGCCCGCCGCGATGGGAGTCGCCCGATTCGTCCGAGCACGCCACAGCGCATCGCGCACCCGCACCAGCCCATCGGGGTCGACCGCCGACTCGGCGACCCCGAGCTCCCCGATCATCCAATCGCGGCCGATCGTGGGCGTGGAGAAGCGGGTGCGGACGATGGCCGGCATGCCGGTGATCATGCCAATGGCCAAGCCACCCACCCCGACGACAAGCGTGAGCCACGGCACGGCTATGCCGTCATAGAGGTACAACGTGCCGACGATGCTCGCCGCGATGCCGACCCCGGTCCAGAACCGAGGGATGCCGGTCTGTACGTCGACCGCATACCCGAACGCCGACAGCAGGAGCAACGCGACCGCCCACGGACGGGTCGGCAGCACCGCCATGCCGTAGCTGCCGAGGATCAGGCACAACGCGCCGGTGACCCCGGCGATGCCGATGCCCGCGGTGAACAACTCGAAGATCAACAGACCCAGACCGGTGATGAAGAAGAGGTACGCCACCGGCGGGCTCGACACGGTGTGCATCATCTTGCGGCCGATGGTGAGCTCGCTGAAGAGGATGGGGGTGACCGGCTCGCGTCGCGGGCCCTCGTCGGTGTCGACCGTGCGCGTCTCGACGCCGGGAAGGTCGATGATGAAGTTGCCGATGACCGGCGCGTCCGTCGCGATTCGGAGCGTGACCGCTTCCTCGGCGCCCACGGTCTCGTCGATGAGCTTCGGGATGGCCCCGCCGAAGTCGCCGCCCTCGACCGCGATCTCCCCCAGATCGCCGAGGCGCGAACCGGCGGATATGCCCACGAGGTCGGTGAGCGACACGAGCTGCGCGACCCGACCCCGCACCTTGGCCCCGGACGGACCGACCCAGGCGTACACCGGCACCTGCGCGTCACGAACCGCGGTGGTGAGGCTCCGGTACTGGGCGTCGGACAACACCGACTTGCCGCTCTTGACCTGGAGCACCACGATCGCACCGGCCTGCTCGGCCGCGACGATCTGTGACTCGATGAACTCGGCCAAGTTCGGGTCGAGGAGTCCGGTCACCTTGACGATGAGCACCTCGGAGACCGGGCCCGCGGTCGTGGCCGTCGATGACCCGGTGGCACCGGACGTGGACCCCGACGTGGCGCCAGAGGTCTGGGCCGACGCGCTGCCCGTCAACCCGAGGAGGACCCCGAGCGCAACGAGCACGAGCCCAACGATGGATAGTCTGCGCACCTGGCGCCTCCGAGGTAACAACGAGTGGATCCTGCGAGCTTCTTCGCTGCAAGCCGGGTGGTCATCGTGG
>JBKJKR010000164.1:0-2776 GCA_046597135.1 Acidimicrobiales bacterium
GCTCTGGGCTCGCCGAAGCACGGCAGGCTTGGTGCTGGCATCGGTGACCGGCCTCGCGTGGATCGCCGCGCTCGAGGTGCCCGAGGTGTGGTGGCGGACCGCCTCGGGCGCGCACGGGTTCTTCGGTGTCGCAGGCGAGAGCGTGCTGCGGCCCGCCACGTATGCGGTGTTGCGCGCCCTCGAGTTCCCGGCCGGATACGTGCTGTTCGGCATGGTGCTGTTGGGTCTCGTCGACCTCGTGGGCGACGTGGGCTACGTCGCCGATCGACGCCCCGCCCGCGGGGTTCAGCTGGTCGCCGCACCGGTGTTGTTCCTCGCGATTTTCGCCGTGTTCGCCCCAGCGCTGCGCTCGGTCCCAGGCGGAACGGTCGACACCACCGATGGCAGCTACCGATGGGGACTGCCGGGTTGGATGCACCGCACGACCGACGCGAACTTCCTGCCGTCCTGGTCGAAGTGGAACTTCGAGGGCTACGAGCGCAAGGCCCCGTCGAGCACCTCGGGCGGATACCCCGAGTTCTACGGACTCGTCGAGATGGTCGAGGCCATCGGCAAGGATCCGGCGTACGGATGCGGTCGATCGATGTGGGAGTACGGCCCGCGCCTCGAGGGGTACGGCACGCCCATGGCGCCGATGTTGCTGCCGCACTACACCGACGGCTGCATCGGTTCGATGGAGGGCCTCTACTTCGAGGCGTCGTCCACGACGCCGTACCACTTCCTCAACCAGAGCGCGCTGTCGAAGCAGCCGTCGTCGCCGCAGCGCGATCTCCCGTACCCGGGGTTCGACATCGACCTCGGCGTCAAGCAGCTCCAGCTGATGGGGGTCAGGTACTACCTCGCGTTCTCCGACACCGCGGTCAACGCGGCCAAGCTGCACCCCGACCTCGACGAGATCGCCACAGCCGGCGTGTGGCACATGTTCGCGGTGGCCGACGCGCCGCTCGTCAGCCCGCTCCGCTACGAGCCGGTGGTGTACGAGGATGTCGGCAAGACCCAGGAGGAGTGGCTGCAACCGGCCGCACGGTTCTTCGTCGACCCCGCGCGGTGGGACGTGCTGCGGGCCGAGTCGGGTCCGGCGGAATGGGCCCGGTACCGCATCCCCGAGACCGCGAAGCTCACCAACTCCGAGGTCGCGAAGCTTCGCGCCGCGGCCGCCGCGGACGGCGGCGAGTTCGAGGACCCGTCGTTGCCCGACCCGGCCCGCAAGGAGCTGCCCCCGGTCACCGTGACCGACATCAAGAGCGACGACGACTCCGTCGAGTTCGATGTCGATCAGATCGGCGTGCCGGTGCTCGTCAAGGTGTCGTTCTTCCCCAACTGGAAGGTGTCGGGCGCCGACGGTCCGTATCGCGTGACGCCCAACCTCATGGTGGTCATCCCGACGTCCACGCACGTGGAGTTGCAGTACGGCTACGTGGGCATCGACCTGTTCGCCATGTTGCTCACCCTGCTCGGCATCGTCGGCGTGACGTGGCTCTTCCTCAAGCAGCCCGAGGAGGCTCGCGACCCGTTCTTCGACCCGCTCGGTCGGATCGCCGCGCGATTCGTCCGCCGCGTCGAACCGGCCGAGCCCGTCGATGTCGTCGCCCCGAGGCCGCCGGTCGACGACGGCCCGCCATGGTGGTCACCCGCGCCCGCGGCACCGCCGCATTCAACCGGTTCGTCGGGTCAGGCAATAACGTAAGGGGCCACATGGCTTCCTACGACGCAATCTTCAAGGCGTACGACGTTCGCGGCACGGTGCCCGATCAGTTCGACTCGTTCATGGCCCGCTCGATCGGTGCCGCCTTCGCCCGGTTCGCGCAGGAGAACGGGGCCGCGACGCGCATCCTCGTCGCGCGCGACATGCGGGTGTCGGGCATCGAGCTCTCGGCGGCCTTCGCCGAGGGCGCCCGCAACCAGGGTGTCGACATCGTCGACCTCGGCCTGGCCTCCACCGATCTGATGTACTTCGCATCAGGCAAGCTCGGCGCACCCGGCGCGATGTTCACGGCGTCGCACAACCCGGCGCAGTACAACGGCATCAAGATGTGCCTCGCAGGCGCCAAGCCCATCGGCGAGGACTCCGGTCTGCGCGACATCAAGGCCTTGGCCGAGCAGACGTTGCCACGCGTCGAGCAGCCGGGGTCGATCTCGTCGCTCGACCTGTTGGCCGACTTCGCCACGCACGTGCGGTCGTTCATCGACCAGTCGAACCTGCGCCCGCTGAAGATCGTCGCCGACACGGCCAACGGCATGGGTGGTCTGGTCGTGCCCGAGGTGTTCGCCGGGCTCCCGTTCGAGATCGAGATCCTCTTTCCCGAGCTCGACGGCTCGTTTCCCAACCACCCCGCCGATCCGATCCAGCCCGAGAACCAACGCGACCTCATGGCGCGGGTGCTCGAGACCGGTGCCGACATCGGCCTCGCGTTCGACGGCGACGCCGATCGCGTGTTCTTGGTCGACGAGCGCGCGCAAGGCGTGAGCGGCTCGCTCACCACGGCGCTGGTCGCATCGCGCATGCTCGAGCGCGACCCGGGCTCCACGATCATCTACAACCTCATCTGTTCGAAGGCCGTCCCCGAGGTCATCGCCGAACACGGCGGCACCGCGGTCCGCTCGCGCGTCGGCCACTCGTTCATCAAGCAGCTCATGGCCGAGACCGGCGCCGCGTTCGCAGGCGAGCACTCGGGGCACTACTACTTCCGCGACAACTACCGGGCTGACAGCGGGCTCATCACCTCCATGGTGGTGCTCGCCGCCATGTGCGCCACAGGCAAGAAGCTCTCCGAGC
>JBKJKR010000436.1:0-3175 GCA_046597135.1 Acidimicrobiales bacterium
CGTGAACGTCGCACCGGCGAACCGCTCGCGCCGCGTCTTGGCGCCGACGTACACCGGGATCGCCAGCACGTGCTCCATGAAGTCGGCGTAGACCTCGTGCAGGATGCGCTGCGCGTACGCGCGCGCATCGGCCTCGGTGGCGTGCGCGGTGTGCCCCTCTTGCCACAAGAACTCGGTGGTGCGCAGGAATACGCGCGGCCGCAGCTCCCAACGGACGACGTTGGCCCACTGGTTCACGAGCATGGGCAGATCGCGGTAACTCTGGATCCACTTGGCGAAGTAGTGGTTGATCACCATCTCGCTGGTCGGGCGCACGACCACCGGTTCGTCGAGCACCTTGCCGCCGGCGTGGGTGACCACGGCCAGCTCCGGGCTGAAGCCCTCGACGTGCTCGGCCTCGCGCTTCAGGAAGCTCTCGGGGATGAAAAGCGGGAAGTAGGCGTTGACGGCGCCGGCCGCCTTGATGCGCTGATCCATCTGGGACTGCATGTGCTCCCAGATCGCGTAGCCGTACGGCCGGATAACCATGGTGCCGCGCACGAGGCCGCTCTCGGCGAGCTCGGCCTTGTTCAGCACGTCCTGATACCACTGCGGGAAGTCTTCGGACTGCGGGGTGAGGATGGGGGCCTTGCCGGCCTTGGGCGCCATAGGGCCGTCAGGCTACCGAGCCCGCTCCCCTGCCCCGTCGATCGTGGACCGGCGGGCCCCGCGCCGTTCTTCGGACAGCTCACCACCGCAGGCGATGTCGGATGTCCGAAGAACGTCCGGAACCCGAATGGCGTAAATCGTGGGATACATGTCATTGACGCCACCGGCCGTGTCGCACACCATCGGTCCATGCGCAAGCGGCTCGTGGTGATCGTGTGCTTCCCCGGCGTGCAACCCCTCGACGTGGTCGGGCCGCACGAGGTGTTCGCGGGGGCGACCCGGTTGCTCGACGCCGCCGACAAACCCGGCGGCTACCGCGTCGAGCTCGTGGCGTCGGAGCCCGGTCCGGTCACCACCGAGAGCGGGCTCCAGCTCCTCGCCCCGCATCCGCTCCCCCGCTCCCGAAAGATCGACACGCTGCTCGTGCCCGGCGGCGACGGTGTGCTCGACGCCCGTCGGGATCGACGCCTCATCTCGTTCGTACGACGAGCCGCCGCCACGTCCCGCCGCGTCGGCTCGGTGTGCAGCGGAACGTTCCTCCTCGCCGAAGCCGGGCTCCTCGACGGGCGCCGCGTGACCACGCACTGGCGGCGCGCCGATCAGCTCGCAGCCGAGTACCCGGCGCTCGAGGTGGACGCCGAACCGATCTACATCCACGACGGCGTCATGTGGACATCTGCCGGGGTGACCTCCGGGATCGACCTTGCGCTCGCAATGGTGGAGCAGGACCACGGTGCGGAGGTCGCGCAGACGATCGCCCGCCACCTCGTGATGTTCCTGCGCCGGCCGGGCGGACAGAGCCAGTTCGCGACACCAGTGTGGACTGCGCCGGCAACCCACGACGGCGTGCGAGCGGCGCAGGAGCAAGTCAACCTCGATCCTGCGCGCGACCACCGCGTCGACACCCTCGCGAGCGCGGCCGGCATGAGTGGCCGCCACTTGACCCGCGTGTTCCACGAGCAGGTCGGCGAATCACCGGGGCGCTACGTCGAGCGCGTACGCGTCGAACGAGCGCGCGGGATGCTCGAACGTGACGACTGCGGCGTGGCCGTGGTCGCGCAGCGCTGCGGATTCGGCACCGCAGAGACGATGCGTCGCGCGTTCGTGCGGCGTGTCGGCGTCGCACCCGACGACTACCGAAAGAGGTTCCGATGACCACCACCATCGCCATCGCACTGTTCCCTCGGCTGACTGCGCTCGACGCGATCGGACCGTACGAGATCCTGCAACGGCTGCCCGACACCGACGTGGTGTTCGTCGGCCACGAGCGCGGCACCGTGCGGACGGAGAACGGCTACCTCGGGCTGGTCGTCGACGCGGCGTTCACCGACGTGCCGTCGCCCGACGTGATCGTCATGCCGGGCGGCGTCGGATCACGCGCGCTCCTGCACGACCAGCCGATGCTCAACTGGGTGCAGCAGGCGCACCACACGACGCGCTTCACGACGTCGGTGTGCACCGGTTCGCTGGTGCTCGCCGCGGCGGGCCTGCTCGACGGACTCACCGCGGCCACCCACTGGTCCACCTATCACGAGCTCGAGGCACTGGGCGCGGTGGCAACGGCGCAACGTGTCGTCGAACATCTCGACCGTCGCATCGTCACGGCTGCCGGCGTTTCGTCAGGCATCGACATGGCGCTGCGGCTCGCCGAGCTCCTCGTCGACCACGTCGCAGCCCGAGCCATGCAGCTCATGACCGAGTACGACCCGCAGCCACCGTTCGACAGCGGCGCACTCGCCAACTGCAGCCCCGAGGTCGTCGCACGCGTGCAGCAGTACGCCGCGCTCAAGGACTGACGTCGTGCCGGGAGTCGGCGAGTGGCTCAGGTTCGCGCCTCGACCGCCTCGACGAAGGCCGGGTGCACGCCACGCAGGACGATCCAGCGCCCACCGGTCTCGGCGACCGCGGACGGGTAGGTCCACGGCAGGGCGACGTGCGCACGCGCGGCGACCCCGATGGACAGCACCGATGCCACGAACATCACCAAGGCGAAGATCGGCATCCACAACAACGCGAACGTCGCGACCAGGCCCAAACCGCCCAGCCACGCGCACCAGAGGCGACGGACCTGCAAGAGGTGCATGCGATCGAACGCGCGCTCGCTCATGGGCAGGCGGACCAGGTAGCGCACACGCACACGCGGCCAGATCGACGCGAGCACCAGCACGCCGAACGGTCCGGCGAGCAGCAGCAGCCAGGCGATGCCGAGGCGCTTGGGCACGACGATGGGTGCGAACCCGTCGGCCGGTGCACCGGTCATGCAGCACACGCTCGGGAGCCGTCCACGCCCGACGAGCGCATCGTCGACGCGGACGCGCACGGACTGGGAAG
Source organism: Acidimicrobiales bacterium (assembly GCA_046597135.1). Classification (GTDB taxonomy): domain Bacteria; phylum Actinomycetota; class Acidimicrobiia; order Acidimicrobiales; family WLNW01; genus WLNW01. Next base: position 2,980 of record JBKJKR010000436.1, read on the forward strand.
CGGCCACGACGCGATGCCGCTACTCGCGGACGCGCTTCTTGATGAGCTCGATGCGGGAGCCGGAATCGTTGGCGTCGTCGCCCCGCTCGTCGAGCAGCCGGGCGCGGTCGCGTTGCGCCTCGCGTGCGGCCTTGGTGGTGTCGACGGGGGGCAGCGCGGCTTCGACGCCGTGCTCCATGATGAACTCGGCCCAGTC
>JBKJKR010000499.1:0-12724 GCA_046597135.1 Acidimicrobiales bacterium
ACGACTTCGGGCCAAGGTCGTCGGGCCCCCAATGGTCGAAGAACGTCACCGGCGAGGCGGGTTGGCCGAGCACCATGTCGGCGGTGCGTGCGTCGTCGGCTTCGGGCAGCGGCATCCAGATGTCGAGCCCGAGCGGCTCGCACAGCAGTTGGCGCATCGCGGTCCCGCACGACACGCCGGTGACCCGACGGATGACCTCGCCGATCAGGTGGCCGAACGTGACGCCGTGGTAGCCGTGGTCGGATCCGGGTTCCCACATGGGGTGCTGTGCGGCGAGCGCGTCGGTCATGGCGGTCCAGTCCGACAGCGAACCGAACGGCATCTTCTCCTCGATGGCCGACACTCCCGCCTGGTGGGTGAGCAACCACCGCACCGGGATCGAGCTCTTGCCGTTCTGCGCGAACTCGGGCCAGTAGCGCGCGACCGGCGCGTCGAGGTCGAGCTCGCCGCGGTCCGCGAGCACCAGCGCGACGATGGCGACCACACCCTTGGTGCACGAGAAGATGCACGCGAGCGAGTCGCGCTCCCAAGGGCGCGTGGCCGCTTCGTCGAGCCAACCGCCCCACAGGTCGACCACGTTGCGCCCTTCGACGCTGACCGACAGGCCGGCGCCCAGCTCGAGTCCGTTCGTGAAGTTCGCGGCGAACGCGTCCCGCACCGCGTCGAAGCGGGCGTCGCACGTGCCGTTGATGATGATGTCCCCCATGCGCGGACTGTAGCCCCAGGTGGGCGCACGTCTCGGCGCGATGTGTGATGATGCGCGCATGAGCCAAAACGGGGGTGGCCGGCTCGCCGGCAAGGTTGCGATCGTCACCGGTGCCGCACGCGGTCAAGGGGAGGCCGAAGTACGGGCCTTCGTGGCCGAGGGCGCACGCGTCGTGTTCGGCGACGTGCTCGACGACGAGGGCCGCGCGCTGGCCGCGGAGCTCGGCGACGTCGTGCGCTACGAGCACTTCGACGTGAGCGACGAGGAGTCCTGGGTGCGGGTCGTGGCGCTCGCCGCCGAGACCTTCGGACGCCTCGACGTGCTCGTCAACAACGCGGGTGTGTCACGCCGCCCGAAGCCCATCGTCGACACCAAGGTCGACGAGTTCCGGCGCGTGCTCGAGGTGAACCTGGTCGCCATGTTCTCGGGCATCAAGTACGCCGCGCCGCACATGGTCACCGCCGGTGGCGGATCCATCGTGAACATCTCGTCGGTCAACGGGTTCGTCGGCGCGCCCGGCATCTCCGGCTACGTCACGAGCAAGTTCGGCATCCGGGGGCTCACCCGCACCGCGGCGCTCGAACTCGGCCGGTCGAACATCCGCGTCAACTCCATCCACCCCGGCCCCATCGACACGGCCATGGTGCAACCGCAGTCGTGGGGTGGGTTCGACATGCGGCCGGTGATGGCCAACATGATGCCGCTCGGTCGCATCGGGCGGCCCGACGAGGTGGCCGAGATGGCCGTGTGGCTCGCGTCGGATGCGTCGAGCTACTGCACCGGCGCCGAGTTCGTGGTCGATGGCGGATACCTCGCCGGACCGTTCGACGCGCTAGGCAACAACAGCAAGTGACGAGGACTGGGGACGCTATGAACACGGGCACCGCTGACCGCATCGCATTCGTGCAGTCGTGTTGGCATCGCGAGATCGTCGACCGTTGTCGCGACTCGTTCCTCGACAGCATCGTCGCCGCGGGTGTGGCGCGCGACCGCATCGACCTGTTCGAGGTGCCGGGCGCGTTCGAGATCCCGCTCGTCGCGAAGCGCCTCGCCGAGTCGGGCCGCTACCTCGCCGTGGTGACCTCAGGGCTCGTGGTCGACGGCGGCATCTACCGGCACGAGTTCGTGGCCGACGCCGTGATCTCGGGCCTCATGCGCGTGCAGCTCGATACGGGCGTACCGGTGTTGTCCGCGGTGCTCACCCCCCAGCACTTCCACGAGCACGACACGCATCACCAGTTCTTCTCGGAGCACTTCGTCGTGAAGGGCGCCGAGGTCGCGTCCGCCTGCGCCGCGGTCCTCGTCGTGCACGCCACGTTGACCTGAGCTGAGCGCGGTGAACGACGCGTTCGAGGCGATTGTTGGGTGATTTTGCCGCACGGGGCAGCTGATTCGCGCAACGAGCTCAGTCGCAGCGGAGCCGGCTGCTACCCCGCCTGCGCCGCGCGGTTGCGGCGGCGGCGGGAACGGCTGCCGCCACCGGCGCTGGGCTCCCACTTGAACGTGCGGGCCGCGATCACCGCGGCGGCCACGCCCCACACCGCCATGACCGTGAGGTGCCACGGTTCCCAACCGGCGCCTTCCACCTGGGGTGGGGGCAGGAACACGCTCTGGCACGCCTGGATGAGGTGACGCACCGGGAAGAAGGCCGCCACCTTGGCCAGCGCGGTGTCGCTGTCGACGTAGCTGAACGCGCCCGAGATGAACAACAACGGGAACAGGATGATGTTGATGATGGCTGGTGCCGCTTCTTCGTTGGGCACGATGTTGGCGATCATGATGCCGCAGGCGCTGAAGCAGAACGCTCCGACGAGCAACACGACGGCGAGGGTGAACACGCGGGTGCCGAACTCGGGGAACTCGATGCCGAAGCCGACGATGCCCACGATGATCGTGACCACCGTGAGCAGCGCGGCGATGATGACGACGTTGCCGATGATGCCGCCCATGTAGGTGAACACCGACAGGGGAGTGCCGCGCTTGCGCTTGAGGATGCCTTGCGAACGGCGCAGCGACAGCGTGAATGCGAGGTTGGTGTAGCACGCCGAGATCAGCCCGAACGCGACGATGGCCGGCACGTACTGCTGCACGAACTTGACGCCGCCGAGCTGTTCGATGCGATCGTCGCCGTAGAGCGACGAGAAGATCAACAAGAACATGAGCGGGAACACGAACGTGAACACCGCGGCCGGCGGGTTGCGCCAGAACTGCTTCTGCTCCCACTTGACCTGCTGCAGGATCTTCACGCGTGCACTCCGTGCGTCGGCTCGGTCGGGTCGGCGGTGAGCCGCAGGTAGACGTCCTCGAGGGACGGCTTGCGCACGTCGAGCCCGTCGAGCAGCACCCCGCGGTGGACGGCCCAACTCGTGAGGACGTACAGGTCGCGCGTCGCGTCCTCGGTCTCGAAGCGGCAATGACCATCGGCCACCGTGATCGCGAGGGGCAGGCCGGCGAGATCGCCCGGTGCCGCGAAGGAGACGATGGTCTTGTCGAGGTCGCGGCCGCCGATGTCCTCGGGCGTCCCCTCCGCCACGATGGCGCCGCGTGCGATGACGATGACCCGATCGGCGAGGGTCTGCGCCTCGTCCATGTAGTGCGTGGTGAGCAACACCGTCTTGCCCAGGCTGGTGAGGTTGCTCACGATGTCCCACGACTGGCGGCGTGCACTCGGGTCGAACCCCGTGGTGGGCTCGTCGAGGAACAGCAGCTCGGGGTCGCCGATGAGCCCGAGCGCCACGTCGAGGCGTCGCTGCTGGCCACCCGACAGCGTCTTGACGCGACTCGTGACCTTCTCGTCGAGACCGACGAGCGCGATGACCTCGTCGACGTCGCGCGGCGTTCGGTAGTACTCGCTGTGCATCTGCACGACTTCGCGCACGGTGAGGTACGCGTCGATGCCGCACTCCTGCAGCACGATGCCGATGCGCTGACGCAACTCGACGCCGCCCTTTTCGGGGTCGACACCGAGCACCTCGACGTGGCCCGACGTGCGTTGGCGGTACCCCTCGAGGATCTCGACGGTGGTGGTCTTGCCCGCGCCGTTGGGGCCGAGCAACGCGAGCACCTCACCGTGGCCGACATCGAAGCTCACCCCCCGCACGGCCTCGTTGTCGCCATACGACTTGCGCAGGTCGCGCACGGAGATCGCAGGGGTCATGGGTTCCTCAGGCCGCGAGCGGACGGCCGAAGGGCAGTTTGGTCTGCCACGTGGCGAGAAATACCTCGGCTCGGTAGCACGACGCCAGCAGTGGGCCGTCGGCGTGCCCGGCCACCTCGTCGAGCATGGCGTGCACTGCGGCGGTGGTCTCGGCCATGAGCGCGGCATCGTCGCGGCCCGGCGTGCCCCACGCCGCGAGCGCCGGCCCGGCGAGCGTGACGAAGTCGGGCAGCACCGCGACACCGGCGCGACGCAGTGCCGCAAGCGCCTTCGCGGTGACCGGGATGGTGGCGGTGGGCACGACCGCCTTGGCGGTGATGAACGCCGCGCCCTTGTGATCGACCGCGCCGATCTTGGACCCGGCGAACAGAACCTCGCACTCGACACCGAGCACCTTGAACGCGGGGTCGGCGCCTTCGCCCACGAGTGCCGCACCCGTGGCGAGGTCGTCGGCCGAGAAGCCGACGGCGTTGCGCACCGAACCTTTGGCGGTGGACACGCCCACCACAAGGGCGCCTTGCGCGAGCAACTGCGCGACGAGCGCCTTGCTCGGTCCGCCGAACCCTTCGATGGCCACACGTGCGCCGTCGAGCCCACCGAGCGACTGCGCGGCAGCGGCGACCGCGCCGGCAGCCACGAGCGAATCGTGCTGGGCGCCGGTGAGCGCGACGCGCGGGTCGTCGGCGCGCAGCGCGCCGAGGTCGGCGACAGTGACCCCCTTGCCCGGGTCGATGAGCAGGCTCCCGGCCTGCGGACCGAGCTCGGCCACGAACGCCGCAATGGCATCGGCCTTGGCGTCATCGGGCGCGTTGATGCCGGCCGATGCGCCGCCGCGCTGCATGCCGAGGGCCGCGTACGTGTAGGTGAGCGAACGCGCAAGGTCCTCCGCGCCGCTCGGCAGGATCTTGGGGCCTTGGCGGACGATGCCGGTGGAGACCGGCGCGTCGTCGAGGTCGACGACGACGAACGCGTCGACGGTGGAGAGCTTGGTGGTGCGCACCGGGCGAGGCTACCCCTCGGCGATCAGGCGCTCTAACGTGAGCTCCGGCTGGTCGGACTGCACCCGCTCGAGCCAGTACGGGCTCTCGAACAACGCGAGCAGCGTGCCGTCGCTCTTGGCCAGCACGTCGACCCCCCGCATGGCCCGCAGGGTGCCGGCGCTCGCCGCGTCAGTGCGCCGGGCCAGCTTGTAGCTGGTGTGGCGCAGCTCGGTAGGGGCACCGAACTCGTGCTCGAGGCGCCACTGCGCCACGTCGAACTGCATGGGCCCCACCGCCGCGAGCACCGGCGCCTGATCGCCGAGGTCGGCATCGCGCAGCACCTGCACCACGCCTTCCTCGTCGAGCTGGTTGATGGCCTTGCGGAACTGCTTGAACCGGCCCGTGTCCTTGACGCGCGCCACGGCGAAGTACTCAGGTGCGAAGCTCGGCAGGCGGGGGAACTCGACCGGCTCGTCGAGGTACAAGGTGTCGCCCACGCACACGTCGGTCGCGTTGACGAGCCCGACCACGTCGCCGGGGAATGCTTCCTCGACGGTCTCGCGCTCCTGGCCGAACACCGTGTGCGCGTACTTGGTGGCGAACGGCTTGCCGGTGCGCCCGTGCGTGAGCACCATGCCACGCTCGAACTTGCCCGAGCACACCCGGATGAACGCGATGCGGTCGCGGTGCGCCGGGTTCATGTTGGCCTGCACCTTGAACACGAAGCCCGACATGGGCGCGTCGAGCGGGCGTTCCTTGCCGTCGATGTCGATGCGCGGCGGCGGGGACGGCACGTAGTCGATGACCGCATCGAGCAGGAGCCGCACGCCGAAGTTGGTGAGTGCGGAGCCGAAGAAGACCGGGGTCTGCGAACCGGCCAGGAACTCGTCGCGATCGAACTCGGGCATGACGCCGTTGACGAACTCGAGCTCGGCGTGGGCGTCGTCCCACACCTTGCCCTCTTCGGCCGCGGCGCGCTCGGCGGGCACCAGCTCCTCGGCCGCGACGGTGGCACCGCGGGCGGTGCGGGTGAAGCGGATGTAGTCGCCGTTGCGGCGATCGATCACGCCGCGGAAGTCGCCGGAGATGCCCACCGGCCAGCACACCGGCGCGCACACGAGGCCGATCTGCTTCTCGATCTCGTCGAGCAGTTCGAGGTGCTCGCGCCCGGGGCGGTCCCACTTGTTGAGGAAGGTGAGCAGCGGCAGGTTGCGGGCACGGCAGACCTCGAAGAGCTTCAGGGTCTGGGGCTCGATGCCCTTGGCCGCGTCGAGCACCATGACCGCCGCGTCGGCTGCGGCGAGCACGCGGTAGGTGTCCTCGGAGAAGTCACGGTGACCGGGGGTGTCGAGCAGGTTGACCACATGATCGCGATACGGGAACTGCAGCACCGTCGACGTGATCGAGATGCCGCGTTGCTGCTCGAGGGCCATCCAGTCGGAGGTGGCCGAACGCCGGCCCTCGCGTGCCTTGACCGCACCGGCCTCGGCGCCGAGCGCGCCGCCGTACAGGAGGAACTTCTCGGTGAGCGTGGTCTTGCCGGCGTCGGGGTGCGAGATGATCGCGAACGTGCGGCGACGAGCCGCCTCTCCAGTGGGTGAAGGCACCCCGCAAGCAAACCGCGGAAAGCGGAGGTCTACAACGTCCGGCCTGCGGAGTTGCCGCTACGGCTCCCGGTCGTCCGGGCCGTCGTCGTCCTCGTCGGCCGCCGCACCGGTGGAGGGTTCGTCGGGCAGGTTCTCGAGGTCGGTGACGATGCGGTCGACCTGGATGCGGGCCGCGTTGATGCGCGATCGACAGAAGCGGATCAGCTCGCTGGCGCGCTCGACCTTGGTGGCGAGCAGGTCGATGTCGAGCGCGTCGTCCTCGAGGTCGGCGAGCAGATCTTCGAGCTCGGCCATGGCGGCCGCGTAGCCGAGGGGAGCAGTCGCCGCGGCGGCGCGGTCGGATTCGGGTTCAGCCATGGTGTTCAGCCTCGCTGTTGTGGCCTGACTCGGTGACGATGCTGTGCACCACACCGTCGCCGACGCGGGTGATGAGGGTGTCGTCGGGTGCCAGTTCGTGCACCGAGCGCACCAGGGCGCCGTCGGCCCGCCGGGTGATCGACCACCCCCGCGCGAGCAGGCGCGTGGGGTCGAGCGCCCGCAGCCGAGCTTCGGTGAGGTCGAGTTGGCGGTCGAGCCCGGTGATCTGGCGGGGCACCCGGGTGCGCACCAGGTGCGCCGAACGGTCGAGACGTGCCGTGCCGCGGGTGAGGTGCTCGTGGGCTGCTCGCGCCGAACGGTCGCGTCGACGGTCGAGTCGGTGCTCGGCGCGTGCTGCGGTGTGGGTGGCTTCGCGGGCGAGTCTGGTCGCGAGGTTGTCGGCGTCGGTCGACGCGGCACGCAGCGACGATCGTGCGGCACGGGCCGATGCGCGGGCGCGCATGCGGACGAGGTCGTGCTGCTCTCGCACCGCGAGCTGCGCGACGCGTGCGATCTCGGACCACAACCCGTCGACGGTGTCGCGGTAGGTGCGCACCCGAGACACCAGCGCGGCCGCGCACGCGGTGGGCGTCTTGTAGGCCGTGTGCGCGACATCGTCGGCGATGCTGCGATCGACCTCGTGGCCCACCCCGGTGAGCACCGGCCGATCGAGCAGCGCGATGGTGCGGGCCAGTTGCTCGTCGTCGAAGGTCGCGAGATCGACGCGCGACCCGCCGCCGCGCACCAGCGCGATGACATCGACGTCGGTGCGCGCGAGCCGGCGCAGGGCGCGCATCACCTGGTCGCCGGCGCCCGCGCCCTGCACCTTCGCGTCGACGAACGTGATGTGGAACGCGAGTCCACTCACCTCGAGCTCGTGCACGAAGTCGTGATACGCCGCGCTGCCCGCGCTGGTGACGAGACCTACCCGTAGCGGCACCACCGGCAGCGGCACCCGCGCGTTCCGGTCGAGCAGGCCCGCCTCGCGCAGCGCGCGCAGGACGCGCCCGCGATCGACGGCGAGTTGACCCAGCGTGTACACGGGGTCGATGCCGGTCATGCGCACCTGCAGGCGACCGTTGCGTTCGTTGAAGGCCACGGCGCCGCGGATGCGCACGCGCACGCCGTTGTCGATGCGGGCGATGCCGGCCCGTTTCAACGTGCGGTTCACCACTTCCTTGTTCATCTTGAACAGGGCGACGGAGATCTGCGCGGCCACCGGTTGACCGATGTCCTCGCGGGGTTCGACGAGATCGAAGTAGACGTGGCCGCGTGAGCGGTTCAGGCCACTGATCTCGCCGGTGATCCACACGTCGTCGGCGAAGGCATCCTCGAGCGCGTAGGTGATGGCCCGGGTCAGCTCGGCAACGGTGTAGGTGTCGGTCATCTGTGGCTCAGGCGGTACCGATGGGCGCGTTCGCGGCCGCGATGACGTCGGCGGCCGCGGGCCGCACCAGGGTCTCGTACAGATCGGCGTAGAGCCCGCCCGCTCGGCGCAGTTCGGCGTGGCGCCCGCGTTCGACCACCTGGCCCCGTTCCATGACGATGATCTGGTCGGCGTCGACGATGGTGGACAACCGGTGCGCGATCACGATGGCCGTGCGGCCCGCGAGCGCCGCGGCGAGGGCTTGCTGCACGAGCGACTCGTTCTCGGTGTCGAGGTGGCTGGTGGCTTCGTCGAGCACCACGACCGCGGGGTCCTTGACGAGCATGCGGGCGATGGCCAGCCGTTGCTTCTCGCCGCCCGACAACCGGTAGCCGCGCTCGCCGACCACGGTGTCGAACCCGTCGGGCAGGGCTTGGATGACGTCGAGGATCTGTGCGGCGCGGCACGCCTCGATGATCTCGTCGGCCGTGGCGTCGGGGCGTGCGTAGCGCAGGTTGGCGCCCACCGTGTCGTGGAAGAGGTGGGGGTCCTGGGCCACCACGCCGATGGCGGCGCGCAGCGACTCCTGGGTGACGTCGCGCACGTCGTGACCGTCGATGCGGATGGCGCCGCTCGTGACGTCGTAGAGGCGCGGCAGCAACGACGACAACGTGGTCTTGCCCGCGCCCGACGGGCCGACCAGCGCGATGAGCTGGCCGGGTTGGATGTCGAGGGTGATGTCGTGCAGGACATCCTCGTTCTCGGCCTCGCTGCCGCGCGGCAGGCCCATCTCGAGCGACGCCACCGTGCCCTCGTCGATGCCGGGATAGCGGAAGCCGACGTGGTCGAACTCGACGTGACCTTTCGGGCGGGGCAGCTCGATGGCGTCGGGGCGATCCTCGACCCGGCTGGGTGCGTCGAGCACCTCGAACACGCGGTCGAAGCTGACGAGCGCGCTCATGACATCGACGCGAGCGCTCGAGAGGCTGGTGAGCGGGGTGTAGATGCGCACCACCAACAACGACAGCGCGGCGAGCGTGCCCACCGAGATGGTGTCGTCGATGGCCAGGCGACCGCCCACCCAGTAGACGACGGCCGTGCCGATCGCGCCCACGAGCGACAGCGCGATGAGGAACGTACGGCTGTACATGGCGCTCTTGACGCCGATGGCCCGCACCTTGTTGGCCCGCGAGGCGAACTCGTCGCGCTCACGGTTGTGGCGGCCGAACAACTTGACCACGAGGGCGCCCGACACGTTGAACCGTTCGGTCATCTGGGTGTTCATGGCCGAGTTGAGGTCCATGCCCTGGCGGGTGATGGCCGAGAGGTTGCGGCCGACGCGCTGGGCCGGCACGACGAACAACGGCAGCAGCGCGACGGCGATGAACGTGAGCCGCCATTCGAGCGCGATCATGGCCACGAGCACGGTGGCGAGCGTGACCACGTTCGACACGACCGTGCCGAGCGTGCCCGTGACCGCGCGCTGCGCGCCGATGACGTCGTTGTTCATGCGGCTGACCAGAGCACCGGTCTGGGTGCGGGTGAAGAACGAGATGGGCATGCGCTGCACGTGGTCGAACAACGACACCCGCAGGTCGTAGATGAGGCCCTCGCCGATGCGCGACGACCAGAACCGTTCGAACAACGACAGCAGGGCCTCGGCGAACGCCGCGGCGATGATGATGAGGGCCAGGGTGTTCAGCTGTGCGTTGTCGCGGCCGGGGATCGCGTCGTCGATGATGCGCCGGAACAACAGCACCGGCACGAGCTGCAACAGCGCCTGAGCGATGATGACCGCGACGAAGCCGACGACCATGAAGCGGTACGGCTTGGTGTAGGCGAGCACGCGGCGGCCGGTGCCCTTCTTGACCTTGGCCTTCCGCATGTCGGGGTCACGCCCCATGCTGTGCACGACCATCATGGGCGACGTTCTCACGAGACCTCCAGTACGCGGCGAACAGTACGCGGCAACGAGGGTCCGGCGTACGAACGGAGGCGGGCGGGGCATCGCCCCGGCCGGTGACGCCGGAGCGACCGGGGAGCGACGCAGCCGAGATGCCCGGCCTGAGAAATGGCGGAAGATAAGGGATTCGAACCCTTGGTGACCCGGAGGCCACAACGGCTTTCGAGGCCGCCCCATTCGTCCGCTCTGGCAACCTTCCGCCCGAGACTTTAGCGACCCGGGCCCACGGCCCCAACCCGGATGCCGGGTCGCAGGGCGGGGTGGTCAGCGGCGAGCCGCGAAGAACACGCTCAGCAGCTCGCCACCCTCGTCGGCACGCACTCCCGGACGGACCCCGAACTCGTGGTTCAACCGGGCGTCGGTGCCCACGTTGTAGAGCGACCCGAGCGCGCCGGCCTTGATGTCGAGCGCTCCGAACACCACGGTGGCCACCCGGGCCTGATGGCAGGCCCCGGCGCACATCACGCACGGTTCCAGGGTGACGACCAGGGTGCAGTCGTCGAGCCGCCACGAACCGCGTTTGGCGGCCGCATCGCGCAGCGCCAGCACCTCGGCGTGGGCCGTGGGGTCGCCGGTGAGCTCACGCTCGTTGTGGCGCGACGCCAGCAGCACGCCGTTCGCATCGACCACCACCGCGCCGATGGGCACGTCGCCGTGGGCGATGGCCCGGGCCGCCTCGACGAGGGCCAGACCCATGAGCTCGTGGTGATCGACCGTGACGGCGGGCGTGGCATCCATGGCCCCGCAGGCTACGACGTCAGCGCAAAACAGCCGACCGCCCGAACCCGGTGTGCGGGCTCGGGCGGTCGGTGATGTCTCGTGACATCGTCTGCGGAGAGCATGGGATTCGAACCCATGGTGAGTTGCCCCACACACGACTTCCAATCGTGCGCCTTCGTCCGCTCGGCCAGCTCTCCGTGACTCCTCGCTGCGGAGGAGCCGGCTGCACAGGGTATCGTGTGCACACGCCCGTTCTGGGGTGTGACGGTCGGGTCCTGTGCGACTGGTTCCCGTGAACCGGGTCAGGGCCGGAAGGCAGCAGCTCTCAGCGGATTCGCCGGTGTGCCGCAGATCGCCTGGCCGTCACGCCCGAGAACGGGCGTCAGTTTTTCTGTCGGTAGGATCCAGCCGTGGAGTACCAGTCGCTGTATCGGCGCTACCGACCCGGCCGGTTCGATGCCGTGCGCGGCCAGCAGCACGTCGTGCGCGCGCTGCGCAACGCGGTGCGCGACAACCGGGTCGCCCACCTCTATCTGCTGTCGGGGCCCCGCGGCACGGGCAAGACCACGCTGGCCCGCATCCTGGCCAAGGTCCTGAACTGCGAGAACCCGGTCGATGGAGAGCCGTGCGGCGTCTGTGCGAGCTGCAAGTCCGTCGAGAACGGCACCTCGTTCGACCTGCACGAGCTCGACGCGGCGTCGAACAACCGCGTCGACGACATGCGCGACCTGCTCTCCAAGGTGGCCCTCGGCACCCCGGGCCGTACCAAGGTGTACCTCCTCGACGAGGTCCACATGTTGTCGTCGGGCGCCGAGAACGCACTGCTCAAGACCCTCGAGGAACCGCCCGACCATGTGATCTTCGTGCTCGCCACCACCGAGCCCCACAAGGTCGTGCCCACCATCCGCAGCCGGGCGCAGCACCTCGAGCTCACGCTCCTGGCGGCCGACGAGATGGCCGAGCACGTGCGCTGGGTCATCGAGGACGCGTCGCTCGAAGTGGCCGACGGTGTCGTCGACCACGTGGTCCGCGTCGGCGGCGGATCGGTGCGCGACACGCTGTCGGCGCTCGACCAGGTCGTCGCCGCGGGCGGCATCGCTCACCACGACACTTCCAGCTCCGACCTGCTCGAAGCACTCGCCGAGCGCGACGCGGGCCGAGCCGTGGCCGCCATCGCCGAAGCGCTGCGCATCGGCCGCGACCCGCGCGTCATCGGCGAGGCGTTCCTCGGCGTGCTGCGGAACGTGCTGCTCGTCTCGCTCGGCGCCGGCGGCCCGCAGCTCACCGCGGCCGAGCGCGAGCAGGCCGAGTTGTTCGCCCCTCGCCTCAGTGCACCAACGCTCACGCGGGCTCTCGAAGTGGTGGGCACGGCCCTCGTCGACATGCGCCAGGCCCCCGACCCGCGCGTCGATCTCGAGGTGGCGCTCGTGCGCCTCACCAAGCCGTCGGCCGACACCAGCGTCGCTGCGCTGACCGAACGCATCACCCGCCTCGAGCGCCAGCTCGCCGAGGGTGGGCCCGTCGTCGCCTCGCCGGCTGCCACGCCGACGTCCGCTCCCGCCGCCCCGCCTGCCCGCCCCACCGCGGCACCCGAGACACCCACCGTGCCATCGCCCGCCGCTGCCGAGCCGGGCGAACGTCGGGCGCCGGCTGCGCCACCGTCGCGCCCCGGTCGTGAGTCGCCGCCCGGACGCCCCGCCCGCACCGGCCCGGCCTCCGAGGCCCGGTCGCAGCTCGAACGCACCAAGGGTGCGGTGGCCCGCAGCGAATCGTCATCTGCTTCGTCCTCGCCGCCACCCGCTCCGTCCTCGCGTCCGTCGCGCCCCGGCGGCCCACCGGCGCCGTCGAACATCGCCGACGCGCCCGAC
>JBKJKR010000616.1:0-3250 GCA_046597135.1 Acidimicrobiales bacterium
GACGACGACATCAGAACTGGGAGACGAAGCGGACGTCGTTGGTGAACATGTCTCGGATGTCGTCGATTGCGTGCCGCATCGTCGCCATCCGGTCGATGCCGAAGCCGAACGCGAACCCGCTGAACTCCTCGGGGTCGATGCCCCCGGCGGTCAGGACGTTCGGGTGCACCATGCCGCATCCGCCGAGCTCGAGCCACGAGCCGTCGGGGCGTTGGATGTCGAACTCGGCGGAGGGTTCGGTGAAGGGGAAGTAGCTCGGCCGCAGCCGTGACGTGAAACCGGGACCGAAGTACGCGGTGGTGAACGCCTCGAGCGTGCCCGCGAGATCGGCGAAGGTGATGCCGCGGTCGACGACGAGCCCTTCGATCTGGTGGAACACGGGCATGTGCGTGGCGTCGGCGGTGTCCTGCCGAAAGACGCGGCCCGGCATGATCGAATAGATGGGGGGCGGTTGCGACTGCATCACGCGGATCTGTACGGGCGAGGTGTGGGTGCGCAACAGGGTGGACTCGGGCTCGCCGTAGTTCACGTAGAACGTGTCCTGCATGGCCCGCGCCGGATGCCCCTCGGGAAAGTTCAACGCGCCGAAGTTGTGCCAGTCGTCTTCGATCTCGGGGCCTTCGGCGACGGTGAAGCCCATGCCGATGAACAGGTCCTCGAGCCGGTCGCGGGCCTGCGTGACGAGATGGAGGTGCCCGAGGCGCGTGCGCTCGCGGATCTCGGTGAGATCGAGGCGCTCGGCTTCGAGCTGGGCGGTGCGTGCCGTGTGCGACAGCTCGGCCCGGCGTGCGTCGAGCAGCGCCTCGATGCGCTCGCGCACCTCGTTCAGCTGCTGGCCCGCCGACCGGCGAGCGTCGGGTTCGAGGCCGCCGGGGGCCTTCTTGGCGTCGGCCAGCGCCGACTTCTTGCCCAGGAAGTCGGTCGACACCCGTTGGATCTCGTCGAGTGACGTGGCCTCGCCGGCCGCCTTTTCGGCGCGCGCGGGAAGATCGGCGATGTCGGCGTTCATGGTCGGCCAGGGTATTCAGCGCGTGGCACCCACACCTCACGTTTTGGGCGGCGTCGGTCGGGTTTGCCCGCAGCGGGCGTCATGCGCCGCGTCGTTGGCGCGACAGCTCGAACGCGCACACGGCGCCGGCCATGGCCACGTTGAGCGATTCGACCGCGCCGAACATCGGGATGTGCACCGCGACCGTCGCTGCGGCCACGAGCTCGTCGGGGAGTCCGTGCGCCTCGCTGCCGAGCAGCAGCGCCGTGGGTCGGCGGTAGTCGACGGCGGTGTAGGGGGTTCCGGCGGCCAACGACGTGGCCAGCGTGTTGACCTGGCGCTCGTGCAGCGTGGCGAGCAGGGCGTGGGGGTCGGCGACCGCGAGGACCGGGACGCGGAAGAGGGAGCCGGCCGCGGCGCGCACGACCTTGGGGCTCCACCATTCGACGCCTTGGCCGCAGGCCACGACCGCGCCGAAACCCGCGGCCTCGGCGACGCGCACGAGCGTGCCCGCGTTGCCGGGGTCGGCGACGTCGACGAGCACGAGGAACGCATCGACCGATGCGAGGAGCTCGGTCGCCTCGAACACCGGTGGCCGGGCAACCGCAATCGCCGGTTGGGGCGATTCGGTGGCCGCGATTGTCTGGAAGACATCGGGCGGGACGAGGTACGTCGCGATGCCCGCCGCCCGCAACGAGCGCTCGAGCGCGGTGACGGCGGCCGAGTCGACCTGGTCGGCCGGCACGTAGACCTCGTCGATCACGATGCCGGCATCGAGGGCTTCGAGAACGAGCCGGGGTCCGTCGATGACGAATCGGCCGGCCTCGGTACGCGCGCTGCGGCGCCCCGAGAGGCGCCGCAGCGAGGCGAGACGTGGGTTGCGGGCCGAGAGGACCTCGCGGTCGCCACCGGCCATGAGCGTCAGCTCAGCCGAGTGCAGCCTGCGACGCGGCCACCAGCGACGCGAACGCGGCAGCATCGCGCACGGCCAGATCCGCAAGGATCTTGCGGTCGACCTCGATGCCGGCCGCCTTGAGGCCGGCGATGAACCGGCTGTAGCTGACGTCGTTCTGGCGGCAGGCGGCGTTGATGCGCTGGATCCACAACGAGCGGAACTCGCCCTTGCGCGCCCGGCGATCGCGGAACGCGTAGTTGCCGGCGTGCATCACCGCTTCGTTGGCGGCGCGGTAGGAACGACTGCGGTTGCCGTAGTAGCCCTTGGCTTTTTCCAGGACCGCTTTGTGGTGCTTCTTGGCGTTCACCGCGCGCTTGACTCTGGCCATCGGTGACTCCTTTCGAGAACGGGGGAATTCGGGGGGATTTCGAGAAGATCAGGCCTGGCGCGTTGCCGGCCCGAGGTTGCGCCGGGGCGCCGTGCTGGCCGAGCTCAGTGGTTGTTGAGCAACTTGCTGATGCGTGCAGCGTCGCCAGGGGCGAGGTCGGCATCACCGGCCAGGCGGCGCTTGCGGCCCGGGGTCTTCTTCTCGAGGATGTGGCGCAAGTTGGCCTGGCGACGGCGGATGCGGCCGGTGCCGGTCTTCTTGAAGCGCTTCGCAGCGCCTCGGTGCGTCTTCATCTTGGGCATGGGATCACCTCTGGGTTCGTGCACATGCCCGTGCGACGCGCGGGCATGCGGGGTGGCCGGTCGGCTGTGGGGCGACCGGCGCAGATCGGGACGCGGCGCACCGACGTGGCGTGTCGCGGGATCGGTTGTGGGTTTCGGTCAGTCCGGCGAGTCGCCGGGCGTGTCGAGTTCGGCTTCGGCGTCGATGTCGGCTTCGGTGTCGGCTTCGGTTCCCTCGTCGTCGGCTGCGGCGGCGAGCGCTACCGGGGCATCGCTCACCATGGGGCCGGCCTCGGAACGTTCTCCGTCGCTGGCCTTGCGCTTCTTCTCGGCCGCAGCCTGCGCCTTCTTGTCGGGGCCGAGCACCATGACCATGTTGCGGCCATCCTGCTTGGGGTAGACCTCGACCTGTCCCACCTGGGACACCGATTGCGCGACCTGGTCGAGGATCTTGCGTCCGAGCTCCGGGTGCTGCATCTCACGGCCGCGGAACATGATGGTGACCTTGACCTTGTGACCCTCACCGAGGAACTCCTCGACTTTGCGGGTCTTGGTCTCGAAGTCACCCGAACCGATCTTCGGGCGGTACTTCATCTCCTTGACGGAGATGTTCGAGGCCTTCTTGCGGGATTCTTTGGCCCGCTGGGCCGCCTCGTACTTGTACTTCCCGTAGTCCATGATGCGACACACCGGAGGAT
>JBKJKR010000097.1:0-4545 GCA_046597135.1 Acidimicrobiales bacterium
ATGGCCCCGAGATCCGCGGCCAGCCGCTCGATCTCGGCCGGGGACGCCTCGACGTCGAGCGCCCGGTTCGTGAGCCGCACGATGGCGCGCGCCAGCCGATTGCCGGCGTCCCCCCTATCGGCCCAGGGTCCGTGGGCTATCGAACCGAAGAACGCCACCGGGTCGTCGAGCGCGCCATCGTCGAGCGCGTCGTTCTGGGGCGCGTCAGCGTGGGCAGCCATGGACCGACCCTAGACGCCGATCGCCGGTCGGGCGCCGGTGGCGGGCGTCGCGCAACTCGCGCCGTGCTCAACTCGCGCCGCGGTCGTCCGATGATGTTGCAGGAGAAGGCCCGATGTCCCAACGTGATCGTCAGCGCATTCAGGTGCACATCGTGCAGGTCCGCGCGCAGGATGTGCTGCCCGGCGACGTGGTGAACCGCACCGGCGCCCTCCGTGACGGTTGGATCGAGATGGCGTACATCGAGCAGCTGCCCGACGGTCGGCTCAACCTGTGCGACGAGTCGTACCGCAAGAGCTTCGTGAGCGAACCGCTCGATCTTGTCTGGCTGCAGATCGCGGTGAACCTCAAGGGCAACAGCCACATGCCGGTGAACATACCGATGTACTACGAACCGGTCCATGCCCAAGCGGCGCTGCCGGCCGGGAGCCCCACCGAGGTCGAGGCACGGGCCGCATCCACACAAGGGTGACGAGATGTTCCGGCACGTGTCGGGACCACTCGGGTCTCGGCGCACCCTACCGTGAGCGGCCGGAGGCACTGCGCGTGATCAGATCTGTCGTCAATCCGTCTGGCCCGGTCCAACCCTTCGGCCCGCGACTGCTCGAGTTGCGACTCGACGAATCGCAACGGGCCTTCCGCGACGAGGTGCGCACGTTCCTCGCGACCGAGATGCGCGACGCAGCGGCCTGCGCCGACCCGCGTGATCTCACCGGGTGCAGCCTCGAGTTCGAGCTCGCGCACCAGCGACGCGCCGGCGAACGGGGCTTCCTCGGCGTGTCGGTCCCGCAGGCGCACGGAGGGGGCGGACGCGCTCCGAGCTACCGGGCCATCTACTCGTTCGAGGCTGCGTATCACGACGCACCGTCGATCGACACCGCCATGGTGTTGTGCGCAGCCCCGCTGCTCGCCTTTGGCACCGACGAACAACGTGCGCAATTCCTGCCGCCCATGCTGTGCGGCGATGTGCTGGCGTGCATTGCCTACACCGAGCCGGGCGCGGGCTCCGATCTCACCGCGATCGAGACCCTTGCGGT
Organism: Acidimicrobiales bacterium; assembly: GCA_046597135.1. Lineage (GTDB taxonomy): Bacteria > Actinomycetota > Acidimicrobiia > Acidimicrobiales > WLNW01 > WLNW01. Next base: position 1,257 of record JBKJKR010000097.1, read on the forward strand.
TCCCGACGGCGACGGTTTTGTGCTCAGCGGCGAGAAGGCGCTCGTGACCGGGGCCCACAAGTCCACGTGGTGCGTCACCATCGCGCGCACCGACGTCGATGCCCCGACGCGCGACGCGTTCACCATGTTCCTCGTGCCACTCGACGCACCAGGGGTCACGGTCCGACGCCGCCCCACGCTCAACGGTTGGACGCTCGGCGAGATCCGCTTCGACGACGTCGCGGTCGGCGCCGAAGCCGTGCTCGGCGCAGTTGGGCGCGGCTGGTCGCAGATGACTGCTGCGCTCGTCGACGAACGCTCGGGACTCGCCTGGCTCGGCTGGGCGACCCGGCTGGTCGAACGCCTTGCAACGTGGACCTCCACGCTCACCGATCCTGATCTTCGACGCGATGCGGTCGCAATGGTCGTGAGCTTGCACACCGATCTGGCGATCGGTCTGCGCCTGGCCGAACGCGTGCTCTCGATGCAGGACGCCGGGGCCAACGTCAACGCCGAAGCAGCGGCGTCGAAGGTGTGGGCCACCGAACTGCTGCAACGCATCGCGCGCGAAGCGCTCGACCTCGTCGGCACCGAGGCGCTCACGTGGGCGCCGGTCATCGGCGAACCGGCGGCCGAAGTGCCGTTGGGTGGACGCATCGCCTGGGAGTACCTCGAACGGATCCACCCCACCATCAGCGTCGGCGCGAACGAACTCCAGCGCGACTCGATCGCCCGCGCCGCCTTTGCCCGCGAGGCGGCACGATGACGCGCCCGAGCGTCGACCTACGCGAGCTCGTCGCACAGGCGCGGCTGGCCGGATCCCGCGGCGATGCCTCCAAGCTCCTCACCGACGCGTCGTGCGTGCTGGTGCTCGACGCACTCGACGTCGACACCCGCACGTCGTTCGACGCCTTGGTCACCGCGGTCGCGAGCTCGCGCAACCCCCTCGACGAATCGCTGCTCGCCAGCCCCTCCGGACGCAGCTGGGTGCTCAGCGGCGAAGTACGCCACGTGCCTCACGGCCGCGACGCGGCGTCCTTGCTCACCGTGGTGCGCAGCCGCCCGTTCGCAGGCCGCGAGCGCGGTTTGCGCGTGTACGCGGTCGACGCCGACACACCGGGCATCGTCGCAACACCAATTCACACAATCGACGACGACCGAGCGGCGCGAATCGAGTTCAACGCGGTGCAGGTGGGCGACGAGCGCGCCGTCGGACCGTCACGCGATGCAACGACGGCGGTGGACGCGGCACTCGATTGTGCGACGCTCATCGCGGTCGCCGAGATGCTCGGCGCGGCCGATGCCGCACGACGCGCCGCCATGTCGTGGGTGAGCGAGCGTGTGCAGTTCGGCGAACCGCTCGCACGTCGCCAGGTCGTCGCGCATCGTGTGGCCGACATGACCATGGCGTGCGACGCGATCGGCCTGTTGCTCGACGACGCGCTCCGCACCGCCGGCGACACCACGCGGCCCGATGCATTGGCGGTCGCCACCGCCAAGCTGGCCGCCAATCGCCTGCTGCCCACGGTCACCGCACAGGCCCATCAGTTGCACGGTGGCGAAGGGTTCTACGCCGACCGTCCGTTGCATCGTTGGCATCGGCGAGTCACCGCGCTCGCGACGCAGTTCGGTGATCACCGCGCACTACGCGCCCGCAACGCTGAACTTCTCGGATTGCCTTCCGCCTTCTAGTCTGAATCGCACCCGCGGGTCTCGAAGACGAGTGACGCGGCGTGAGATTCGACAAGGGGGCAAAGATGGCTGTCTCATTCGAGCAGGCCGGGGTACCTGCGGGCGTCATCGCAACTGGTGTCGATTTCACGGATATCGACGATGAGACGTTCGCCTCATTGCACAAGGCGTTCCTCGATCACCACGTGCTGTGCATCCGCGGCAGCGAGATCTCCCAGCAGCAGCACCTCGATTTCGCCGCCCGCTGGGGCAAGGTCCACCAGCACCCGTACGTGCCCCACATCGAGGGTTACCCGGGGATGATGATGATCTTCCAGGTCCACCCCATCACCGAGACGTGGCACGCCGACACCACCCACGCACTCGCGCCGCCGAAGATCACCACACTCGTCGCCCGCGACATCCCGGCGCTCGGCGGTGACACCGCGTTCGCCAATCAGAACCTCGCGTATCAGTCGCTGAGCGCCGGTCTGCGCGAGGCACTCGACGGCCTGTACGCCGTGCACTACGGCACCGATCTCGCGTACGAGCAGGGCGTCGACGCGAAGGCGCTTCGCAGCGCCCACCCGGTCGTGATCGAACACGACGAGACGGGTGAACGAGCGTTGTACGTCAACGCCGATTACACGCGCCACTTCGCCGGCTGGACCGAAGCCGAGAGCAAGCCCCTCCTCGAGTTGTTGTACGCGCAGGCCACCCGCCTCGAGTTCATGTACCGCCACCGTTGGCAGCCCGGCGACTTCATCATGTGGGACAACCGAATCGTGCAGCACCGCGTCGTCGCCGATCACGGCCGCGCCACTCGTGAGCTCAATCGAGTGACCCTCCACGGCGATCCGATGCGCGGCCCGGCCGGTTCCAGCTACCCCTACGAAGGTTGATCCCATGACGTCCATGACCGGCGGGCAGGCGCTCGCTCGACAACTCGTGCGCGAGGGTGTCGAAGTGATCTTCGGGCTGCCCGGCGACCAGACCATGCATGCACTCGACGGCTTCTACGACGAGCGTGAACAGATGCGCTTCATCACCACGCGCCACGAACAGGGCACCACGTACATGGCCGACGGCTATGCGCGTGCCGCCGGACGCGTCGGTGTTGCGTTCGTGGTGCCCGGCATCGGCGTGTACAACTCGGGTGGGGGCATGGCCACTGCGTACGCGACGTCGTCGCCCGTCGTGCAGCTGGCCGGTCAGGTCCCTCGCGCCACCATCGGCAAGGACATGGGCGCGCTGCACGACATCAACGATCAGCTCGACGTCGTGCGGCCGGTGACCAAGTGGGCCACCCGCGTGCTGTATCCGGGCGAGATCCCCGGCGCGGTCAACGAGGCGTTCAGCCGCGCCATGTCGGGCCGACCACGACCCACCCACGTCGAGGCCCCGCCCGAGGCATTCGCCGAGTCGACCGACATCGAACTGCTCGCACCGCGCCCCGTCGAGAAGGCCGGCGCAGACCCGGCGCGCATCGCCGAGGCGGCGCGCATGCTCGTCGCGTCCCAACGCCCGATGATCGTGGTCGGCGGCGGGGTCATCGCGGCCGACGCATCGAGCGAGCTGCGTGCGGTCGTCGACCTGCTGCAGGCCGCCGTGGTCGCGACACGCGAAGGCAAGGGCGCAC
>JBKJKR010000374.1:0-5429 GCA_046597135.1 Acidimicrobiales bacterium
CTCGCTCGCGAAGTCGGTGGGTGCGCAAACGGTGGCCGAAGGCGTCGAAGCAGTCCCCCAGCTGCAGGCGTTGCGGCGACTTCGCTGCGAACAGGCCCAGGGGTACTACTGGGCCCCGTCGATGCCCATCGACGAGCTGCATGCCTGGATCGAAGCGAACGATCGTCGCACGCTTCGCGCCCGCAGCTACCGCTGAGCGTTTCGCGGGTGTGGATCGCGGGAAGTGGTGTACGTGCGCGTGCATCCTCCGCGCCCGAAGCGAAAGGCCACAATGAACACGAGCATCATGGAAACAGCGGGAGTGCCGGCCATCGTCGACGCGGTCCGCGACGCGACCAAGGCGGTCGGCAACAAGGTCCACGAGATCCACGTGCCCGCGGCCGTCCACGTGCCGAAGAACCTGTCGCCGAAGACGTTGTCGAAGCACGTCCCCGTCCACGTGGGCAAGCGCAAGAGCCGGTTCCGGGCCCGCAACCTGTTGTTGGCGGCCGGCCTCGGTGCCATGATCGCCGGTATCGCCATGATGCGGCGCCGCCGCGCCGAACTGCCCGACGACTGACCAGAGGCGTTCGGTTCAGGCCGGCGTGAGCTCGACGGTGAGGGCACGCGGACCGTGCGCCCATCCGACGGGCACCTCGTCGTAGACATCGGGCTCGAGCGGGCGGATGGCCGCGACGCGATCGAGCAGCACCTCGACGGCGACGCGTGCTTCGAGGCGGGCCAGGCTGGCACCGGGACAGATGTGGGGCCCGCCACCGAACGCCAGGTGGTTGCGGGCGTCGGTGCGCTCCAACAGGAACGCGTCGGGTTTGTCGTACCGGCTCTCGTCGCGATTGGCCGACGCGAGGCCGAATGCCACCTTGTCGCGCGGACAGAGCTGCGCGCCGTGCAGCTCGGTCTCGGCGGAGCAGTTGCGCAGCAGGAACTGGATCGGTGGGTCGTGGCGCAACGACTCCTCGACCGCGTTCACGATGAGCGAGCGATCGTCACGGAGCCGGGCGAAGAGCGCGGCGTCGTTGGCGATGGTCCACAGCAGGTTGCTGATGAGATGGCGGGTCGTCTCGTTGCCCGAGATGAACAGGAACACCAACTGCGACCGCAGCTCGACGTCGGTGAGGCGGCGGCCGTCGACCTCGGTGGCGAGCAGGCGGGTGATGAAGTCGTCCTGTGGCTCGGCGCGTCGCGCCGCGATGAGCGCGTCGACGTACGCCACGAACTCGGGGTGAGCGCCCGCGATGCCCTCGCCGCGCTCGTTGCGGTTCTGTGTGGGGTAGGTGCCCTGCACGACTTCGTCGGACCAGGCCGCCCACAGCCGGAAGTCTTCCGGCGGGGCGCCGAGCAGGTGGGCGATCACGTTGTTCGGCACCGGCATCACGTACTCGCCGACGAGATCGACCGGCGCTCCCGTGCTCAGCAGCGTGTCGAGCAGTTCGTGGCACAACGAGGCGCAGAACGGTTCGACGCGCCCGATGCGGTGCGCGGCGATGGCCGAGTTGATGATGCGCCGGATCTGGCCGTGGCGCGGCTCGGGGATCTCGCTGACCAACTGCTCCTCGTCGGGCACGACCACGCCCGGATCGCGGAAGCTGGCCACGAAGGTGTCGACGTCCTTCGTGGCGGCGAGCACGTCGTCGTAGCGGGCCAGGTACCACGCGCCCGACGGCGTGCGGGTCACCGGCGCCTCGGCGCGGAGTCGGGCGAACTCGGGTTCGTCGAAGGCGGCGTGCAGCGGGTCGAACATCGGGGTCCTTCACGTCGGTCAGATGATCTCGGTACCGGTGAACCTAGACTCGTTCGGTGCGAGGCTGTTCGTCCGGGCCGCAGCGCCATCTGCTCGGCTGCTACGACTAACCCACGAAGTTCCGGGTGTTCGAGGTCGTCAGCGTCGCGTGCTTTGCCGTGTTCTTCGTGGTGTTCGGCGTTCGCATCGTGGCGGTGGTGGGCGAGCGTCTGGCGCTCGAGGTGCTCGCAGGCCTGTTCGCGGTGTGCGTCCTCGCGTTCATCACGGCCGACTTCTTGTCGGGCCTCGTGCACTTCCTGTGCGACAACCTGGGCTCGCCCAGCACACCGGTGCTCGGCCAGAAGTTCATCAAGGCGTTCCGCGAGCATCATGACGATCCCGCAGCGATGACCGACGGCGACTTCATCGAAGTCAACGCCGACAACTTCTTCGTGTGCCTCCCGGTGCTGGTGCCGAGCGTGGTGTGGCTCGACGTGCACGGTCACCTCTACCTTGCCGCATACCTCGCGATGCTCATGGTGCTCATCACGATCACCAACGAGGTGCACAAGTGGTCCCACGTGGCCGAGGTGCCCATGGTGCTGCAGCGTTTGCAGCGCACGCCGCTGTTCCTCGCGCCCGACGAGCACCGTCGCCACCACACTGCGCCGTACGACTGGTAGTACTGCATCACGTCGGGCGTGCTGAACCCGGTGCTGGCCCGAACGCACTTCTGGCAAGGGCTGCTGCGCGTGTGTCGTCGATCGGCTTCGCCCGACCTCACGCGGTGACGCTCCGCTCGTGGTGCCTCAGCGCTTTGTGAGCTCCGCGTACTCGTCGTGGGCTCGGATGAACTCGGCCACGTACCAGCACCGAGGGTCGACGATCAGGCCACGGTCGCGGATGTCGTCGAGTGCCCCGCGAACGAGAACCGCCCCGAAGCCTTCGCCCCGATGCGCCGGATCGATCACCGTGTGCGGCAGCACGATCGTGTCGCGGTGCACCGAGTAGTCCGCGAACCCGACGACGTCGTCGCCGATCACCAACTCGTAGCGGTGCTGGTCGGTGTTGTCCCGAACGGTCGTCGTCAACGTGGCTCCTTGCGTCAGATGGCCACCCGCAAGGCAAGCACATCGGACGCGGTCATGGTCGCCGCGATCAACGGCGCTCCGGGCCGCGCGCTCGCGACCGGTTTGCCATCCACGCCGATCACCGTCACGGTCAGGCCCTTGGCCGTGGCCGCGGCGATCACCGCCGTGATGTCGGTTCGTTTCTCGAAGCCGTCGAGCGGCTCGCCGGGGTCGAACGGGCTCGTCGGCTGTTCGTATGGCTGTCCGGGCGACGCGGCCTGACCGATCGTGATCTCGACCACACCCTCGAAGTCCGCGGGGATGAGCAACGACCGAGGGTCGGAGGTCGACGATCGGGTGGCGGGCGCGCCGTTGAAGGCAAGGGCGATGATCGTGCCCACGCGTGACGGGCCGGTGGTGACCCCGGTGGTGATGTTGTCGATGAGCGCGTCGCGAAGGGCCTTCTGGAGCTCGCCGGGCATCGCGTCCGCGTGCTGGATGGTCACCAACCTCGAACCATTGGACAGCTCATCAATGCGGATCACGTCGGCCGCAGCCGGCGTGGAGCCGAACATGGAGAGCGAGGCCGTGGCGAACAGCCCGATGACGACCACTGCGGCGAACGACAGGACGACCTGTCGCCGGCGTCGCCGACGCCGCAGACGGCCGTGCGCCGCGACGAGCTGTTCGCCGAGGGCCGCCTTGAAGTCGGGCGCGCCCCGTGTGGCGAGCTGGTTGGCCATGATCAGGCCTCCGCTTCGTGATCGAGGATCGACGCGAGCTTCGACAGCCCGCGACTGACCCGCACGCGGGCTGCGACCTCGGAGCATCCGAGTGTCAGCGCGATCTCGCGATAGGGCCTCACGTCGATGACCCGCAGCGTGATCGCGTCGCGCTCGGGTGTCGTGAGCAACGCCATTGCCTGGCTCAGGCGACGGCGGAGTCGAGCCGCGTCGAGGCGGTCGATCGTGCGTTCCTCGGTGTGCTCCCACGAGGCGACTTGGGCCATGCCCAGTGCGTGGCGGTGGCGGTTCGACACCACACCCTTGCGTTGCCACAAGAGGTACTGGTGCTTGGCGACGCCGTAGAGGTATTGCCGGGCCGATCCGCGCGACGCATCGAACTTGCGCACGTTGCGCAGCAGTTGGGCGTAGGTCTCGGCGGTGAGATCCGCGCTGAGCTCGATGTCGAACACGCGGCGTCTGAAGAACTGCAGGATCTCGTCGACGGTCTTCGCATACAGCGCCGCGAAGGCGTCGGAGTCGGAGATCGCCCGACTCATGAGGTCGTCGTACGACTCGAATGCCAAACGGGAGGTCTGCGCTGCGTCATCGGCGCGATCTGTCAGGTCGATCACCTCGGACGTCATGGTCGCGCGGCAATCGGGATAGGTAGGCCCGCGATTCGCCACTGAGCACGACCTTCTTCTGGGCCCCGCCTGGCAACCCGCACCGACACTAGGGCAATCGTCACGGAGATGAGGGCCTGAACCGCCACCGACCCGCCACCTCCGCGCATGTGACGATTCCTCAGACGTAGACGAGGCTGTTCGCCGCGTTGTTGACCCAGCTGAGGTTGCCGTACGTGAGGTACTCGCCCGAGCCGGTGAGGCCGTACCCGTCGTAGTGGCCCACCCAGCACGGCGACGACGTCGACGAGATGCGGTTGATCCAGTCCCACGACAGGTTCAGCCACCCGCCGTTGCACACCGTGCCGGCGACGGTGATGGAAGAACCGGTGAAGTTCGCCCCGTCGAAGTTGTAGCCGACGTTCGAGAAGCTCGCGGTGGTGACGCCGCCACCCGCCTTGGCCCAGGGGGCCGCGCGATCGCCGCTCGCAACGAGCCAGCACTCCATCGGTGCGGTGACGTATTCGAGATCCTTCTCCTGCCCGATCACCTGGAGGATGCAGGCGACTTGACCCGCGTCCCATTCCGCAGCAGTCGGTGATCGGTCGAGTTTCACGGCGCCGCTCCCTGCACCGGCCGGATTTGGCTGGATCAGTACGACCAGCGCACTCAGTGCGAGTGCGGCGGCCATGAACGTGCGGGTACGCATCGGTTCTCCTCTGTTGCGGTGCGTGACCAGGACTTTGCTCCTGGCCTCGGTATTTGCCGGTAATCCGGCGAACTTGTGCAAACGGTGTGGGGCAGAGCTCCAGAGGAAGAAATGCCCATATCACGAACGTCTGGCACGAACCCGTAATAGCGTCGGCGACGTTGTACGCTTGTGACTGATTCAGGAGGTGCGCATGGCGCGTCAGGTAGTCGTCCAGGTGTTTTGTGATGTGTGTGAATCGAGCGACGGTGCAACCGCGCTTGAGTTCTCCATCGATCGTTCGGCATTCGAGATCGATCTGTGCGCCGAGCATCGCGGTGCGTTCAATGCCGCACTGGCCCCGTTCGTCTCGAGTGCCCGGTCGGCGCGCACCCGGGCCGCGACCACCGCGACCTCGTCCAGCCCGAGCCATCGCCGCGTCGTTCGTCGCGATCCGAGCCAAACCGAAGCCATTCGGCGGTGGGCCAAAGAGAACGGATTCGCGATCAGCGGCCGCGGACGCATTCCGGGAACCGTCGAAGAGGCCTACAACGCCCGGGGCACGAAGTAGCGACCGAGTCACCTCGGGCCGCATCGTTCACG
>JBKJKR010000075.1:0-4123 GCA_046597135.1 Acidimicrobiales bacterium
GGCCACCAACGCCCATGTGGCTATCGAGGAGAACCGCGCGGCCGCCGCGGCGCCCGATGCGCGGCGCAGCAACAGCACGAGACCGACCAGGCCACCCACCCACACCGCGACCGCGCCCTGGTGCACGATCGACGCCATCAGCGCGAGCGACCTGTCCTGCACCGTCCATGCATGGCCGCCGTAGGCGTTCGCGAAGGCCACACCTGCCGCACCGATCATCATCGCCACGAGCGCCTGCCGACGCCTCCAGTTCAATGCGGCGATGACCACGACGACGAGCGCCACGACGCGTGCGACGTCTATTCGGCCGGCGCGGGTCGACTCGACCGCGTCGGCCCACAGCGAGGCGCTCGCAGTGAGCGAGCGACCCGACGCGACCGCCACCTGGACGGCATAGCGCACGACGCCACCCACGAGCCCGATGACGGCCAGCGCGACGATGACCCGACGCGCGCTTCGCTCGAGTGAACCTTCGCGCGAGACGAACAGACCGAACGCGGCCAACCCACCGAGGATCACCATCGCGGCGACGATGGCCCAGCGCGCCAGCCAGGCGAGCTCGTCGAGACCGGTGCGATCGGAATCGGCGAAGGCGATCGCCCCCGTCTCGCGTTGCACGTGGAACACGAATGATCCCGTCAACACGTGCGAGTCCTCGGAGACCACACGCCACGCGACGGTGTAGGTGCCCACTTGCGCGCCATCGATCGACGTGGCCACCTCGGTACCGCCGTCGCGAACGAGCGAGGTGCGGTCGACCCGGCGACCGTCGGGGGCGAAGACACGGAGCCCGCCGCCCAGATCGACGTCGACCGCCTCGTCGAAGCGCACGATGATCTCGCGAGGTGCGTCGTCGACCAGTTGCCCGGTCGCGGGCGTCGACGAGACCAGCGTGGCATGGGCCGAAGCGGGGTCGGCGACCGCGACGGCCGCGGCTGCGTTCACGGCGGTCGCTGCGACGACAAGCAGCGCCGCCGCCAGAACCAGGCGTGCGATGGCCGAGCGATCCCGCGAACGACGAGGCCCATCCAGCAGTCGCGCCGTCGCTTGCACGCCGCGAACCTACCCGGGCACTCCGAGAGGTCCGCAGTCAGGGACGGCAGCGGGGAGCGGCAGCGTGAACACGCATGTCGCGCCGCCGCCCGGCGTCCGCTCGAGCCAGATGCTTCCGTGGTGACCTTCGACGACGCTCCTGCAAATTGCGAGACCCAGCCCGGTGCCGGTACCGCTGCGAGCATCGCGGGCCTCGGTCTGGCGGAAGCGGGCGAAGACATCTTCGAGCAGGTCTGGCGGAACACCACGGCCGTGATCGACCACCCGGACCTCGACCGCGCCGACCTTCGACGACACGTCGAAGACGATGCTCACGACGCTCCCAGTGGGTGAGAACTTGACGGCGTTCGACAGGAGGTTCGTGATCGTCTGGATCACTCGATCGCCGTCCACGTCGACGATGGGCCCAGGTTGTTCGGGCTCCGTGAACACCACTCGAACGCCGGCTCGCTCGGCCAGCGGACTCATCATGTCCACCGACCGGCGAATGAGCTCGCTCAAGTCTTCTCGCCCGAAGGTCAGCCCGCCCGGGCCCGACTCGACGCGGGCCAGATCGAGCAGGCCGTTGACCAGGCCGAGCAACCGTTCGGTGTTGGCGACCGCGACATGAACCATCCGTTGCACAGGGTCGGTCAGGTCACCCGTCGCGCCGGCGGCCATCAGGTCGAGCGCGCCCTTGATCGACGTGAGCGGCGTACGCATCTCGTGGCTGACGACGCTCAACGATTCCTGGTTCGCTCGCGCCGACTCGGCGGCACTCAGCAGCGTCGAGCGCAAGGTCAGGCACGCCGACACGACGTCGGCCAGCGTTTGCGCGGCTTCCATGTCCGCGAGGTCGAACGGGCCCGGGGTGTCCCGGTACACGTCGAGTGCGCCAAGTCGGTCCTCGCCGTGGCGCAGCGGGAACGTGAACACCGCGCCGAGTCCCGCTTCGTACGCTGCGGGCCCGAACAGTGGGAACCGATCGTCGGCGCAGATGTCGGGGATTTCCACCGCAATGCCCGAGTCGTACGCCAGGAGACACGGCCCCTGGCCGAGCGTGGTCTGGAGCTTCTCGTACCGGACCGCAGCGTCGTCGGACGCCGCGACGTAACGCGGCGACCGCGCGGCCGTTATCAGCGTGATGCCGGCGGACGTGGCCGGAAGCACCTCGACGATGCGAGCGACCAAGCTGTCGAGGTTGCCGGGCAGCGGGACGCTGCTGATGAGCGTTCGTGCGAAGTCGCTCAGCACCGACGTGAGCTCGTGCTCGTCAACCATGACGTTCGCCGGATCGCACCGCAGTCGGCCGATCAGCAGGGTGTGGAACATGCGCCATCGACGCGCCCTTCGTGAGGTTCCGGATGGCAGGGTCCAGGCACGCCGAGAACGGTTGCCATCACGTTCGGCTTCATCAGAAATTAGATGAGGAAAACTATTTGAAGCGGTCGCATTTTTTCTGATGTAGCCCCAGGTGGTAGGGGATGGCAGCGCGACTCGAACGTGAAAGCATCAGCCAAATGGGACCCTGGCCGTTCTCCAGACTTCCCCAACATGTTCGCCACCTCTATCCTTACGGTCGCCCGTGACGTATGTTGGCTGTACAAACCGGCACGCCTGGACCCTGCCCCGGATCGACGATCGACACCCCGGGAGAGCTCATGGCGTCCGACGTTTCACCCTTCCCCGGCCCGGACCAGTTCCGGTTGACCGGCGAGTACGACCTCAGTTCCGTTGCGGCACTGGCCCACGCGTTCACCAGCGGCGACGGCCTGCTCGAGCTCGATGCCTCGGCCGTCGAGTTCATCGACAGCTTTGGCCTGCATGCGATCGTCGAAGCGGCCGAGCCACGTGGCGCCGTGTTCGTCAACGCGTCGCCCGCGGTGCAGCGCCTACTGCTCCTCATGGACCAGTCGGGCATGCGCGCCGGCATCACGTGCCGTTGACGCTCGTCGTCGACGCGCGTCGGTGATTCGGCGCGCCGCATCGCGTGTCATATCCGATCAAGGGGCCTTGTCCCCTGCCCGGCGAGCCTGCACTTCCTTACGGTGAGTGCACGCAGCCCTCGGCGCCTTCATCGCCGCCGGGCTCATGGCCGTCCTCGTCGGCTTCGGTGTCTTCCATCACCGCAAGACCGTCCGCGCCGCCTGATCACCAAGCATTCGCACCGAAGGCCGCGAACCAGCCGACACAAGACGACGTCCGTCCGTCTTGGTCGGCCAGGTTCGCGGTCTTCTTCGCGTTCTGCCCGGGGTCTTCACCGCGCCGTCGCGGCGATCGAGGTCACCCACGGGCCACCCAATGTTCACTCAACAAACATTGGCTCAGTAGTTCTTGAGTGATTATCGTGGCCATCATGGATGACCCCTTGGCGTTGCGAGCAGCGCGACACGCCGCCCTCGGTGACCCGGTGCGCCTGGCCATCGTGGACGAGCTTGCGCTGTCGGACCGAGCCCCCGTCGAGCTACGGCGGCTCCTGGGGATCGAGTCGAACCTGCTGGCGCATCACCTCGATGTGTTCGAGAGCGTCGGGCTCATCAATCGCTCCCGCTCGAGCGGCGACGGTCGGCGCCGCTACGTGCATCTGCTGCGCGACGTCTTCGACACCATCGGCTCGCGGCCACGAGTGCGCGTCGGTCGGGCCCTGTTCGTCTGCACGCAGAACTCGGCCCGCAGCCAGCTGGCCGCCGCGCTGTGGCGCGACATCACCCACGGTCCCGCGGCATCGGCCGGCACCCACCCGGCAGAGCGCACGCACCCGGGCGCAGTCGACGCCGCGCAGCGGGCCGACCTCGTGCTCGACACCAAGGGGCCACGCTCACTCGCCTCGGTGACGCGCCTACCGGCCCTCGTGGTCACCGTGTGCGACCGCGCCTACGAGGAGCTCGACGCGCCCGAAGGATGGCTGCACTGGTCCATACCCGACCCGGTGCCGCTCGGCACGAAAGCCGCGTTCGACGCCGCTGTCGCCGAACTGCGCAGCCGCATCACGTCGGTCACCGGAGCACAGGGGGCCGCATGAGCGATCTCCCCCACCCGACCGACCGGGAGCTGGCCACCCAGCCCGAGACCGGAACCGGCCAACTCCGAC
>JBKJKR010000166.1:0-8848 GCA_046597135.1 Acidimicrobiales bacterium
CGAGCTTGCCCGCGGTGTTGGTGGGCTTGTCGTACTGCGTGACCTGATAGTCCTTCGGCATGTCGGGATAGAAGTAGTTCTTTCGGGCGAACACCGACGGGCTCACCGTGCACTGCAGCGCACGACCGAGGCGCATCGCATACTCGACCGCCGAGCCGTTGACCACGGGCAACGAACCGGGCAGACCGAGGCACGTGGGGCAGACGTTGGTGTTCGGTTCGTGCCCGAACTCGTTGCGACACCCGCAGAACATCTTGGTCTTGGTGGCGAGCTCGCAATGGACCTCGAGGCCCACGATGAGCTCCCAGCCGGGCTGGAACTCGATCACGTTCACATCGGTCGCCTTCTGGCTCGCTCCGCTCGCACCGTGCGGCTCGATCACGTTCACGTCGGTCATCGGGCTGCCTCCTGCATCGCGGCCTCGAGCACCGCAGCCGCCCGGAACATGGTGGGTTCGCCCTGCAGCGGCGCCAGCAACTGCACACCCACCGGCATGCCGTCGTCGCCCACGCCGAACGGCACCGACATGGCGGGCTGTCCGGCCAGGTTCGACGGGATCGTGCAGATGTCGTTGAGGTACATGGTGAGCGGGTCGGCGGTCTTCGCGCCGAGCTCGAACGCGGTGGTGGGCGACGTGGGCGACAGCAGCAGATCGAACTGCTCGTAGGCCTTCGCGAAGTCGTTGATGATGAGCGTGCGGACCTTCTGGGCCTTGCCGTAGTAGGCGTCGTAGTAGCCCGCCGACAGCGCGTAGGTGCCGAGCATGATGCGGCGCTTGACCTCGGCGCCGAAGCCGGCGGTCCGCGACAGCTCGTTCATCTCGGCGGTGGTGGACGCGTCGACCCGCAGGCCGTAGCGCACACCGTCGTACCGGGCGAGGTTGCTCGACGCTTCGGCCGGGGCGATGAGGTAGTACGCACTGAGGCCGTACATGGCCGCGGGGATGGTGGCGGTGTCGACGACCGCGCCGGCCTTTTCGAGCACGTTGGCGGCTTCGTGCAGGCGGGCCAGAACGTCGGGGGCGATGCCCTCGCCGGCGAGCTCACCGATGATGCCGATGCGCACCCCGTCGACCCCGCGATCGAGCACGTCGACGAGGGACGGTGCGGGCGACGGGATGGACGTGGAGTCGAGCGGGTCGTGCCCACCGATGACCTCGAGCAGCAGCGCCGCGTCGTGCACCGTGGTGGCGAACGGACCGATCTGGTCGAGTGATGAAGCGAAGGCCACGAGCCCGTAGCGCGACACCGCGCCGTAGGTGGGCTTGACCCCGACCACGCCGCACAACGATGCCGGCTGGCGGATGGACCCGCCGGTGTCGCTGCCCAGCGCGAGGGGCGCGAAGTTGGCGGCGACCGCGGCGGCCGACCCGCCGGATGATCCGCCGGGGACCTTGGTGAGATCGTGCGGGTTGCGCGTGGGGCCGAACGCCGAGTTCTCGGTGGAGCTGCCCATGGCGAACTCGTCGAGGTTGGTCTTGCCGATGGTGATGGCGCCGGCGCGCCGCAACCGCTCGACCACGGTGGCGTCGTACGGCGGTCGCCAACCCTCGAGGATGCGCGACGAGCACGTTGTGGGCACGCCACGGGTGCACAGGTTGTCCTTCAGTGCCACCGGCACGCCGGCGAGCGGCCCTGGGTCGTCGCCCGCGGCGACGGCCGCGTCGACCTCGTCGGCCGCGGCCAGCGCCTCGTCGGACAGCACCAGGTTGAACGCATGGATCGCAGGTTCACGTTCGGCGATGCGCGCCAGGTGCTCCTCGACGACCGAACGGGCCGACCGGGCACCGCGGCGCACGTCGGCCGCGATTGCCGCTGCGGAACCGGCTGATGCCGGCCCGGTGGTCACGATTCCTCCGCAAGGATCGACGGCACCCGGAACTGACCGTCCTCGACGTCGGGGGCGGCGGCGAGCACGGCGCCCCGATCGATGGAGGGCCGCACCGCGTCGACACGGACCACGTTGCGCAACGGCAGCGGGTGGGCGGTGGGGACGATGCCCGTGACGTCGAGCGCCTCGACATCGGCCGCGTGGGCGAGCACGGCCGCCAACTGCGGGGTGAACTGATCGAGCTCGTCGTCGGTGAGCCGCAGGCGGGCGAGCCGAGCGACATGCGCGACATCGGCGCGCGAGATGGGCTGGGACATGGCCAGCATCGTATTGCCGAGCACTGACATCAGGGCGCACCACCCCCTCGAAAGCAGGCCGCGCTACCCTCCCGACGTGGCCCAAACGACCAGGCACGAGTTCCTCTCCCCCGCGTGGATCGCCGCGCTCGAACAGATCCGCGACGAGTTCGCCGACCGCGCCCCCGCGCCCACCATGGCGCTACGGGCGAACGTGGTCATCGCCGACGCCCCGTTCGACGAACCCGAGATCCGCGGCCACATCGACACCTCGATCGGCCTCAGCATCGCGCCGGGACACATCGACAAACCCGACTTCACCGCCGCGCTCGACTACGCCACCGCGAAGGCGCTGTTCGTCGGCCGCGACCCGCAGGCCGTGCTACAGGCGTTCTTCGGCGGCAAGATCCGGCTCACCGGCGACGCGTCGAAGCTGCTCGCGATGCCGCTGCCCAAGCCGGGCCAGTCCGGCCCCGAAGCCGACCTGCTGAACGAGATCGGTGCCCGCGTCGCGGCCATCACCCTCTGAGGGCCTGATCGCGCTCAGCGCGTCGAGGCGATGATGTCGACCTTGGTGCCGAGCGGCCACATCGAGCCGGCCGGCGGGTCGGTGCCGATGACCGCCCGATCGACGGCGCCCTTGGTGTCCCCCACGTCGAAGCCCGCTTCGCGCAGCTTGGCCGCGGCCGCCGAGGGCAGTAGCCCCGCGGTGGCCGGGATGGCCCGCAGCTCCCGACCTTTCGAGACGATGAGGTACACGGTGGAGCCACGAGGCGCCTGACCACCCGACGGCGGGTCGACCTTGGTCACGTTGCCCTTGACGATCGTGTCGTTGAACTCTTCGCCCGCCACGACGGGGGTGAGCTGGAGCTCGGTGAGCTTGGTCAGCACGGTGGCCAGGGGTTGGTCGAGCAGGAGGTCGGGGATGGTGCGGGGCTTCGGTCCGGCGCTCACCTTGACGATGATGGCCGTGTCGGGTGGCGCCTCGGGGCCCAGGGTCTCGATGCTGATGATGCGGCCCGGCTCGACCGTCTCGCTGAACTCGCGCACCGGCTCACCGAGCTTCAACTTGGCCTTGGTCAGCTCGGCCGCCGCCTCGTCGAGCGTGGCACCGGCCAGCTTGGGGATGGGCACCGGATTCGGCCCGAGCGACACCGTGTACTCGACCGTCTCGCCCTCGGCGAGCTTGGTGCCTTTGGGCGGGGTGATCGCGATGATTCGGCCGGCCGAGATCTCGTCGGACCGCAGCGTCTTCTGGTCGCCGAGCACCCACTCGTTCTCGTCGGCCACCCGTTGCAGGTCGGCGACGGTCTGGCCGACCAGCGCCGGCATCGTGTGGGTGATCGTGCGGTTCGCCAGATACGCGAACGCGCCGCCGGTGGCCGCGCCGGCGAGCAGCAAGAACCCGAGCAGCACCCACGGCCAACGCCGGCGCGTGCGATCGTCGTCGTCGGGCGCGAGCACGGCGACTGCGGTGGGCATCGCCACTGTCGCGTCGCCCGGGGCACCACGCGGCATCAGCGTGGTCGAGCCCGTCAGCGAGTGGCCCGGCACCTCCTCGTCGCTCATGGGCCGCACCATGGTGAGGTCGTGCTGCACGGTCTCGTCGACGCCCACCAGCGCACCGACGATGGGCAGCGGCTCGGGCCGGCGGAGATCCTCGGCCGCCGCCATGAGCGCGATGGCAAACTCCTCGGCGTCGGGCCGGTCGTCGGGGTCGGGTTGCCCGGCGCGCCCGAGCGCGGTGCGCAACGGCCCGAGCGCGGCCGGCACCGGAACCGCACGATCGACCCGGGCGAGCAACGTGCCGAGGGTGGTGTCGGACGCGAACGGCACCTCTCCGGTGACGCACTCGGCCAGGACGAGCGCCAGCGAGTAGACGTCGGTCTTGCCCGAGAGGGTCGCGCCCTTGGCCTGTTCGGGCGAGGCGTACCGCACGGTGCCCACGATGGAGCCCGCCGGCTCGGTCACGCCGGCCTCGGCGAGGGCACGCGCCAGGCCGAAGTCGGCGATGCGCAAGCGGCGGTCCTCGTCGAAGAGCAGGTTGGCCGGCTTGATGTCGCGGTGCACCAACCCGCGCCGGTGCGCGTACTCGAGCCCCCGGGCGGCCTCGAGGCCGATGAGCAACGTCTGGGACAAGCTCAACCGATGGCCGGCGTCGAGCATGGAGCGGAGGCTGCCGCCCGCCAGGTACTCGGTGACGATGTAGGGCAGCTCGTCGTGGCCCCAGTCGTACACCGACAGCACGTTCGGGTTGTTCAGCGCCGCTGCGGCCTGCGCTTCCTTGCGAAAGCGGCGCAGGAACGTCTCGTCGTGGGCCAGCGACGCATGCAGCACCTTGACCGCCACCTGGCGGCGCAGCGTCGTGTCGTCGGCCAGGAACACCTGAGCGGACGCGCCCGTGCCCACGAGCGCCCGAAGGCGATAACGGCCCCCGAGGACGCGGCCGATGAGCTCGTTGGACGTGGCCACGGCCCAACAGGCTACGCGTCTTGTCCGGCCCCACGATGGCATCGGGCACCGAGACCCACCGCGATGGCGGAGAACCGATTCGGCGCGGCCAGAATGACCACGTGTTCCCCTCGTCGATGCCCACGAAGATCCGCGCGCTGCTCGTGTTGTGCTTCGTCGGCGCCATCGCCATCTTCGTCGGTGCGTACGTGGCCAACAACGACCCGGCGTCGAACAACGGGTGCAACCAGCCCGCGGCGATCGAGGTGCTGTTCCCGCAGTGCAACACCCTGGTCTTCAACCAGGCGCAGGTCGGGGTCGACATGGCGCCGGGGTACACGGCCGAACTGGTGGTGAACGGCGTGGTCATCCCGCTCGACCAGCTAACCAACCGCCCGGGCGCGAGCACCCTCGACCTGCGCACTGCGCCCGACCTGTTCATCTTCACTCCCGGGCCGGGCAAGGCCATCGACAAGCTCAAGCCGGGCGTCAACAGCGCGGTCGTGACCTTCCGCAAGATCGACGGGAGCACCGCCGCCAGCACCACGTTCACCTGGTACTTCAACGCGAACTGACCGGCGGCGGGTCAGCCGGTGAGGCCGGCGAGACCACGCAGTTCGGCCATGGCAGGGACCGGGTGCTCGACGAGGATGCCGTGCATGCCGAGCGCTCTGGCCGCGACCACGTTGGGTTCGAAGTCGTCGAGGAAGACGGTGGCCGAGGGGTTGCGCACCTCGAGCCGGGCGAGCGCCAACTCGTAGATGGCCGGGTTCGGCTTGCGCATGCCCACCGCGCTGGAGTCGACGACGTCGTCGAACAGTTCGTCGACCGGCACGATCTTGCGCCAGCCGTCGGCGAACTCCTTGGCGTTGTTGGTGATGATGCAGTTGCGCACGCCGGCCGCCCGGAGCTCGCGCACGGTGTCGACGACGATGCGGCGATCGATCTCGTCGCGCATGGCCCCGAAGAAGGCACGCGGATCGAAGGCGATGCCCCGCGCCGTTGCGGCGGCGACCGCAGCACCCATGGCCACCTCGAGGGTGCCTTCGCCGCGCTCGAGTCGATGCCACGGGTGGTCGGTGTCGAGGTGATACGGCCCGAAGACGAGATCGAGCAGCTCGTCGTGATCGATGCCGAGCGACGCGCTGTAGGGACGCACCGCGTGGAACGGCGAGGCCGTGAAGACACCGCCGAAATCCCAGAAGACCGCTTCGATCATGCGGGTAGCTCCCCCGTCTCGAGCAAGTGGACGAAGGCAGCTTCGTCGAGGATGGGCACCCCGAGCGATTCGGCCTTGGTCAGCTTCGAGGCGCCGGGCGAATCGCCGACCACCACCGCCGTGGTGGATTTGGAGACGCTGCCCGGCGACTTGCCACCCCGGCTCTTGATGGCGAGCTCGGCCTCCTCGCGGTTGAACCCGGCCAACGTGCCGGTGACCACGATGGCCTTGCCCGCAAGGATCTGCGAGGACGGCTCGACCGGCTCGGGCCCGACGAAGTTGACCCCCGCAACACGGAGCTTTTCGATGATGACCAGGTGGCGCTCGTCGCGGAAGTAGGCCGCGACGCTGCGCGCGATGACCGGGCCGATACCCGGCACCGAACCGAG
Source organism: Acidimicrobiales bacterium (assembly GCA_046597135.1). GTDB lineage: Bacteria > Actinomycetota > Acidimicrobiia > Acidimicrobiales > WLNW01 > WLNW01. Next base: position 6,186 of record JBKJKR010000166.1, read on the forward strand.
CTGGTCCTCGTTGGCCGCGATCACGCGGTCGAGGTGGCCGAAGCCCACCGCAAGCCACTCGGCACCCGCGTCGCCCAAGTGCCGGATGTTGAGCCCGATGAGCAAGCGGGCGAGCGACCGCGACTTGGACACCTCGATGGCGGCCTGAAGGTTGCGGATGGACGTCTCGCCGAAGCCCTCGAGCGCCCGGACGCGATCCCAGTCGATGGCGTACACGTCGCCGATGTCGTGCAGCAGGCCGAGGTCGCAGAACAGCCGCACGCGCTGCTCGCCGAAGCCCTCGATGTCCATGGCCGAACGGCCGGCGAAGTGCTCGATCCACCCGGCGAGCTGGAAGGGGCACTCGGCATGGGGGCAGTAGTGCGCGGCATCGGTGCCTTCGCGCACGAGCGGCGATCGCAACGGGCACGGACAGGTCGCGGGAAACACCCAGGGCGTGGAATCGGCCGGGCGCTCGGCCAGCACCGGGCCGAGCACCTCGGGGATGACGTCACCCGCCTTGCGCACGATGACCAGGTCGCCGGGGCGCACATCTTTCAGGCGCACCTGGTCCTCGTTGTGCAGCGTGGCCATGCCCACGGTGGAACCGCCGACGAACACCGGCTCGAGCTCGGCGAAGGGCGTGGCCTTGCCCTTGCCGCCGATGGAGACGTGGATGGCCCGCAGGCGCGTGGTCTTCTCCTCGGGTGGGAACTTGTAGGCGATGGCCCACTTGGGGGCGCGGCTCGTGCTGCCGAGCACCCGTTGCTGTGCGAGGTCGTCGATCTTGATGACCACGCCGTCGATCTCGTAGGCGAGGTCATGGCGGTGCTCGGCCCGATGGACGATGTAGGCCTTGACCGCGTCGAGATCGTCGACGACGCGGAGCTCGTCGTTCACCGGGAGCCCGAGCGAGCGGAGCAGACCCAGCGCACCCGAGTGCGCCGTGAGATCGGGCGAACCCACGACCTCGCCCAAGCCGTACGCGAAGAACGCGAGCTTGCGCGACGCGGTCATGGACGGATCCTTCTGACGCAGCGAGCCGGCGGCCGTGTTGCGCGGGTTCGCGTAACGAGGCTTGCCTGCGGCCTCTTGCGCGGCGTTCAGCTCGTCGAAGGCGGCGACCGGCATGTACACCTCGCCGCGCACCTCGAGCACCTCGGGTGCGCCCGCCGGCAACGTGTGCGGGACCGCGGCGATGGTGCGCACGTTCGCGGTGACATCCTCACCGACGCGCCCGTTGCCCCGCGTGGCGGCGCGCACCAGCCGACCGCGCTCGTAGCGGATGGACATGGCCAGCCCGTCGAACTTGAGCTCGCACGCGAACGCCGACACCGCAGCACCGCCGAGCCCGCGAACCGCACGCTCGGCCCAGGCCTCGAGCTCGCCGAAGTCGAACGCGTTGTCGAGCGACATCATGGGGAGCGCGTGCTCGACGGGGGCGAACGCCGTGACCGGCGCGCCCGACACGCGCTTGGTGGGTGACTCGGGATCGTCGAGCAGCGGATAGCGAGCCTCGAGCGACTCGGCTTCGCGCACCCACGCGTCGTAGGTGGCGTCGGGCACCGTGGGCGCATCGTGCTCGTAGTAGGCGCGGTTGGCGTCGGTGAGCAGCGCGCGCAGCTCGGCGATGCGGGCCGTGTCCGCGGGCGTGGGCACGTCTGCGGCAGCGACCTCGACGCCGGACATGCCGGCCGGTTCGGAGGTGGGAAGAATGCTCGGCACGGGCCGATGGTACCCGCCGGGTATGACAGCCCCGATCGGGTGTGCGAGCCTTCGCAACACATGAGCAACCTCCGCCTTTGGCCGCTGCGCGTGCTGTGGATCCTGGTGCCGGTCACCACCGGAGCCCTGCTCGACGACGCCCTCGCGGGCCGGGTTGCATCGTTCCGCCACGGGGCCACCGCACTGTTCTGGAGTGCCTGGGCGGTCACCCTCGTCGCCACGCTCGTGCCCCGCAACCGCTCGCTCACCGCGGTGCGTCTGGTGATGCCCGCCTGTGCCGCCATGGCCTTGTGGTGCAGCGCGGTCGTCTCCATCGACGCAACTGCTGTGGCGGGCGTGGTCGTCGCACTGGCCGCCGGCGCCGCCTCCCTCGTGGCACCGGTGGGCGAGGAGTTCGTGAACGGCTCGTCGTACGGCGACGAGCGTCGCATGTTGCTCCGCCCTCCGGCGACCCTGCTGGTGCTGCCCGTGCCGCTCGCGGCCATCGCCGTGGTGGTCGGTGTGCTCGGCGGGGCCCTGTTGCTGCTCGCACACGTGTGGATCATCGGCGCCGTAGCCGTTGCCGTCGGTGTGCCCGTGGCCGTGGTGGCCACCCGCGCGCTGCACCAGCTCGCGCGTCGGTGGGTGGTCTTCGTGCCCGCCGGCTTCGTGCTGCACGATCACCTCGCGCTGCGCGAACCCGTGCTGTTCCCCCGCGGCGACATCGTGAACGTCGGCCCGGCGCCCGCCGACACGCGCGCCACCGACCTCACCGCCGGCGCGGCCGGGCTCGCCCTGCAGGTCGACTTCGCGGTCCCGGTATCGGTGTCGCCCACCACCGGAGCCGACGAGGTCGAGATGGTCGGCATCACCCAGTTCCTCGTCATGCCGAGCCGCCCCGGCCACCTGCTGGCCGAGGCCGAGCGGCGGCGCATTCGGGTCACGCGAGGATGACGCTCGTGCCACCCCGGCGGGCCTTC
>JBKJKR010000221.1:0-6992 GCA_046597135.1 Acidimicrobiales bacterium
CGACCACGGCGATGTGCACACCGAACGGGAACGTCGGGCCGTCCTGGTCGATGTCGGCCGAGGCACCGAGGTGGCCGTCGGGCAGCAGCGCGGCCACCTCGGGCGGCAACTCCTGCGGCGACTGGGCCGCCGTCGCGATCTCGAACCAGCCCACACCTCGGGTGGGTGACCCGGCGACCACGAGTCGATCGTCGTCGAGCACGACGTCGCGAGGGTCGGCCTCGAGCAGGTGCGCGGCCACCGCCTTGGCCTGTTCGAGCACGACGCGTCCGGCCACGGTGAGCGAGCTGGCAACGAGTTGCAGCGAACGCGCCGACCCGGTGCCGTCGCCGCGGGGCACCGACGCCGTGTCGGCAGGTACCAGGTGCACCGACTCGAGCGGCACGCCGAGGATCCCGGAGAGCACGAGGCCCCACGACGTGCCGTGGCCCTGGCCGTGGTCGCAGGTACCGGCCAGCACGTCGACGCGCACGTCGCCCGCCAAGGTGGGCACCACCGACAACGACGCGTACTCGCCGGCGCGATTGCGCGGTGTCACGTCGAGCCAGCACGCGACGCCTATGCCCAGCTCGCGGCCGGTCGGTCGGCCTCGACGCGTGGCCTGCGCCGTGCGCAGCGCGGTGTAGTCGACCGCGCGCACTGCCGCGTCGAGCAGCGCGTGATAGTCGCCGGTGTCGTAGAGGAACCCGGTGGTTGACCGGTACGGCATCATGTCGACCGGTACCAGGTTGCGGCGTCGGATCTCGACCGGGTCGAGTCCCGACTCGGCCGCCGCCATGTCGACGAGCCGCTCGCGCAGGTAGTTGGGCTCGGCCCGCCCCGGACCGCGATAGACGCCGACGGGCGGGGTGTTGGTGGCCACCGTGGAGACCTCGATGTCGAGCGCTCGCACGAGGTAGGGCCCGGGCACCATGAGCACGCCGGTACCCACCGGTGAACCGGCGCCGGCGATCGGGTAGGCACCTGCGTCGGTGGCCACGCGCACGTGCAGCCCGCTGAAGGTGCCGTCGTGGCGCAGCCCCAGCGACGCGCGCTGGTGATGGCCACGACCGTGCGGCATCGTGACCAAGCTCTCGCTGCGGGTCTCGTGCCAGCGCACCGCCCGCCCGAGGTGGCGCGCGAGGGCGGCGACGATCACGTACTCGGGTGCGGTCTCGAACTTCGGGCCGAAGCCGCCACCGACCTGGGGGATCACCACCCGCACCTGGTCGGTCGAGAGGCCGAGCAGTTCCGCCACCTCGCGCCGCACGCCGTGCACGAACTGGGTCGATGCCCACAACGTGACACCGCCGTGGGGCTCGCCCGGCACGGCGAGCACACCGTTCGGTTCCATGGGCGCGGCCGACACGCGCTGGCTGATGAGCTCACCGCAGACCACGATGTCGGCGCCCGCGAGCACATCGAGCGGCAGGGGCGCGTCGGTGGGGAACCGGCCGGTGAGGTACACGTTGGACGACGTGGTCGCATGCACGCGGTGCGCGTCAGCGCTCAGCGCATCGAACGGGCGCACCACGGCCGGCAGTGCTTCGAGCTCGACCACCACGTGCTCGGCCGCGTCGACTGCGGCCACGAAGGAGTCGGCCACCACCACGGCGACGATCTCGCCGACGTGGCGCACCACGTCGTGCGCGAGCAACGGCCGCAGCACCCCGCGCACCATGCCGGGGATGGGGCCGTGCATCGGCAGACCGAGATCGCCGGCGCGCGCTACCGCTCGCACACCGGGCATCGCCGCGGCGGCCGCGATGTCGATGCTTCGAATGGTGGCGCTCGCCATGGTCGACCGCACGAAGACCGCGTGCAACGGTGCAGTCGCGAGACGCGCCGGCCCGAGATCGGCGTGCGTGAGATCACCCACGAAGCGCGAGGCGCCGCGCACGAGCGGCGCGTCCTCCTGGCGCAACACACGATCCCCTGGTGCTCCGCGCACGACCCCTCCTCCATGCAGCGGCCCGAGTCTTGCAGCCGGGGCAGCGCGGGACGCGACCGGTCCCCGCGCCACCGGTCACCTGCCGGACACGGCCTGCTCATCGGGAGGGGGTACCGTGGCACCACCTGCTCACCACACGAGGAGCCCGCCTCATGTCCTCCGATGATCGCTACATCGTCATCTCCGCCGATACGCACGCCGGCGGAAGCCATGCCCAGTACCGCGAGTACCTCGACGCGCAGTACGTCCCCGAGTTCGACGCCTGGCGCAACCGGTACAAGAACCCCTTCAAGGACCTGAAGGACACCGACCTCCGCATCCGCAACTGGGACACCGACCGCCGCAACACCGACATGCAGGACGACGGGGTCGTGGCCGAGGTGATCTTCCCGAACACCGTGCCGCCGTTCTTCCCGAGCTTCGTCCTGTTCGCGCAGCCGCCCACCCCCGACGAGTACGAGCTGCGTCTCGCGGGCGTGCGCGCCCACAACCGCTGGATGGTCGACTTCGTCGCCGAGCAGCCGCACCAGCGGGCGGGCATCGGCCAGATCTTCCTCAACGACGTCGACGACGCCATCGCCGACGTCAAGTGGTGCCATGAGCACGGGTTGCGGGGCGGCGTGCTGGTCGGTTCCGTGCCCCCCACGTGCGACTGGATCAAGCCGTTGTACGACCCGGTCTACGATCCGCTCTGGGCGGTCTGCGAAGACCTCGGCGTGCCGGTCAACGCGCACAGCGGCACCGGTGGCCCGAAGTACCAGCCGGCCCCGGCGATGCCGCTCGTGCACTTCATCGAGGTGTCGTTCTACTCGCAGCGGCCGTTCGTCTATCTCACGCTCGGCGGCGTGTTCGAACGGTTCCCCAAGCTCAAGTTCGTCATGACCGAGATGGGCTGTGCGTGGATCCCGCCCACGCTCACCCACCTCGACCAGTTCATGTACAACATGCGCTCGAACAAGGTTGCGAGATGCGCTTCGACGGCGAGACCGTGCCGCCGCGCTCGGCCACCGAGTACTTCCACCAGAACTGCTACGTCGGGGCGAGCCAGCCCACCCCCGCCGACATCCAGGCGGCCCTCGACGTCGTCGGTGTCGATCGCTTCATGTGGGGCAGCGACTACCCGCACGAAGAAGGCACGCACCCCTTCACCAAGGAGACGCTGCGCCAGACGATGTCGGGGCTCGACCAGCCCACCGTGCAGCGCATGCTCGCGGGCACCGCAGCCGAGCTGTACGGGTTCGATCTCGACAAGCTGCGTCCGCTCGCCGACAAGTACGGGCCCACCGTCGCCGAGCTCTCCCAGCCCCTCGTCGAGCTGCCGGCCGAGCCGAACCAGGCGCTGCTGCGTTCGCAGGCCCAGCTCGTGGCCGGCTGAGTCCGAGGTTCAGCGGCTCCGCTGCTTCAGAGAACGGGCGCGTGATCGCGCAGCGCGGCGAACGCATCGTCGAGGAGCGGGCCGAGCTCATCGGGGTGGGCACCGTTGGTGACCCACTCCTCGACGACCACCCACATCGTCTCGGCGAACACCGCGGCCAGGACGCGCGGGATGAGGGACTCGGCCGCGACTTCGAGGCGCCTCGCGAATGCTTCGGTGAGCTCGGCGCGATGGTCGTTGAAGCGTTCGAGCGCGATCGCCCGCAGCGACGGCGTGGCGAGGGTGATGCGCAGCTGACGCATGAGCACCTCGCCCCCCTCGGCGAGGCTGAGGATCAGCGCGTCCTGGGCCACGTTCTGCATGGCCACGAGCGGTGGTTCCTTGGCCGGGCGGGCGGCCAGCAGCGCCCCGAGATGGCCTTCGTGGTGGCCGGGCGCGTGCTCCTTGCGCTCGACGACGAGATCGATCTTGGACTCGAAGTAGCGGAAGAACGTGCGCGCCGACACGCCGGCGGCGCCGGCGATGTCCTCGACGGTGGTGGCCTCGTAGCCGTGCAACTCGAACAACTCGAGGGCCACGCGTTGGATCGCCGCGTGGGTCGCTTCCTTCTTGCGCTCGCGGAGCCCGCAGCTGACCATCCTCTGACTATACGCCAGGCCTTCCGGGGGTCCCTGTGACCGAAACGTCATTGACTGCCAACTGGCATAGGATGCCATAATCGGCCCATGAGTCGCTTTCTTTATCGTCTGGGTCGGGCCAGCGTCGTCCGTCGTCGCCTCGTCCTCGCCCTGTGGATGCTCGCGGCCGTCGGCGCGGTCCTCGTGGGCCGGCTGAGCGGTGGCGCCACCCAGGACGTGTTCGAGATACCCGGGGTCGAGAGCCAGCGCGCCGTCGATGTCCTCACCGAGCGCTTCCCCGCAGCCTCCGGCACGTCGGCCCAGGTGGTCTTCGCCGTCGACAGCGGCACGCTCGACAACGCGTCGAACGCGCCCGTGATCGCAGCGGCGCTCGCCGACCTCACCGCGCAGCCGAACGTCACCCAGGTCTCCGCTCTGCGCGCGTCGACCGACGGCACCATCGGCTACGTCGAGGTGCAGTACGACCTGCCGGCCGGCGACATCAAGGATGCGGCCTTCGGTCGCCTCGAGGACACCGCAGCCGTCGCCACCGCCGCCGGCGTCCGTACCGAGCTCGGTGGCGAGCTGCCCACCGAAGGGACTTCGGTCCCGCCGAGCAGCCAGGAGCTGTTCGGGCTCATCGCCGCGGTCATCGTGCTGCTCATCGCGTTCGGGTCGGTGATCGCCATGGGGCTGCCGATCGGCATCGCACTCGTCGGGCTGGCCACGAGCATCGGGCTGATCACCGCGATCGCCTCGATGGTCGAGGTCAACAGCGCGGCGCCGATCCTGGCCGCGATGATCGGGCTCGGGGTGGGCATCGACTACGCGCTGTTCATCGTGACCCGCCACCGCGAGCACCTTGCGGCCGGCATGACCGTCGAGGACTCGGCCGCCCGCGCCATCGCGACATCGGGTTCGGCGGTGCTCTTCGCCGGGCTCACCGTGGTCATCGCGATCTGTGGCCTCGCCATCGCCGGCATCCCCATGGTCACCCTCATGGGCCTCATGTCCGCGCTCACGGTCGCCGTCATGGTCGCCGTGTCGCTCACGCTGCTCCCCGCGCTGCTCGGCTTCGCCGGCCTCAAGATCGACTCGATCCGCCTGCCCGGTCGACGCAAGGCACTGTCGCTCACCCCCACCGAGACGGTGTGGCACCGGTTCGCGCGCCACGTGTCCGACCGTCCCTGGCGCTACCTCATCGCCGGGGTCGCCCTGCTCGTCACGCTGGCCGTCCCACTCCTGTCGCTGCAGCTGGGCATGGCCGACAACGGCAACTCGTCCGAATCGCTCACCACACGACGGGCCTATGACCTGCTGGCCGACGGTTTCGGGCCGGGGTTCAACGGTCCGCTGGTGCTCGGCATCGAGCTCGACAACGGCGCCACCGTCGAAGCGCTCGCCTCCCTCGAGGCCGCGATCGCCGCCGACCCCGGTGTGCAATCGGTCGCGCCGCCACAGGCCAGCCCCGACGGCACTGCCGCGGTGCTCCAGGTCATTCCCACCACCTCGCCGCAGGACAACGGCACGAGTGAGCTCGTGCACCGCCTGCGCGACGAGGTCATCCCGGCGGCCACCGCCGACCAGCCCGACGTGCACGTCTTCGTCGGTGGGCGCACGGCGTTGTTCGTCGACCTCTCCGACAAGATCGCCAGCCGCATCCCGTGGTTCATCGGGGCCGTGCTGCTGCTGTCGGTGCTGCTGCTCATGATGGTGTTCCGTTCGATCGCCGTACCCCTCAAAGCCGCTGCGATGAACCTGCTCTCGATCGGCACGGCGTACGGCGTGATCGTCGCGGTGTTCCAGTGGGGTTGGATGCGCCACCTCTTCGGCGTCGACGAGGTCGTGCCCATCGTGTCGTTCCTGCCCATGATGATGTTCGCGATCCTCTTCGGGCTCTCGATGGACTACGAGGTCTTCCTGCTGTCGCGGGTGCGCGAGGAGTACCTGCGCGGCCTCGACAACACCACCGCGGTGATCGAGGGCATCGCCTCGACCGCCCGCGTCATCACCTCCGCGGCGCTCATCATGATCAGCGTGTTCGCGGCGTTCATCCTCGGCGACGAACCGACCATCAAGATGTTCGGGTTGGGCCTCGCCGTCGCGGTGTTCGTCGATGCCACGCTCGTGCGAATGGTCTTGGTACCGGCGACCATGCGCCTGCTCGGCGACCGCAACTGGTGGTTGCCCGGTTGGCTCGACCGACTGCTCCCCCACCTCGATGTCGAAGGTGGCAACGGGTTGCCCGAGCCCGAGTACCGGTTGCAGCCGGCGGTCACGGTGCCCACCGAGCTCGAACCGGTGGGCGTCTAGCGCCGACGCGGACCCTTGGCGGTGTCGATGCGTTGCGTCGGATAGATGCCGCGATGGCTCGAGAAGACGTAGGCCACGACACAGCCGACGGCGAGCGGCAGCATCGCTCCCGCGCCGAACAGCTCGACCCCCATGATCGTGCACGCCAGCGGGGTGTTGGCCGCGCCGGCGAAAACCGCGACGAAGCCGACCGCGGCGAGCAGCGGCACGTCCACGTGCAATGGCGTGGCGAGCGCGGCGCCGAGCGTCGCGCCGATCACGAACAGCGGGGTCACCTCGCCGCCGGGGAACCCGCTCGCGAGCGTGATCGCCGTGAACAGGAGCTTGAGCGCGAACACTGCGAACGACAGCTGGTCGCCGGCGAGGCTCCGATCGATGAGTGGCAGCGACAGGCCCAAGTAGTCGTACCCGCACACCAGCGCGAGGCCGAGGACGGCGAAACCACCGACCACCGGCCGCATCGGCGACCACGGGAGAAGACGCGCCATGGTCGCCTTGAGGACGTGCACGATCTCGGAGAACGCCGTGCCGACCAGACCGAACACCAGACCGGCCAGAGCGACCTTGGTCAGCAGCGTGCCGTCGAGGGAGATGTCGAACTGCGGACGGGCCGCGTGGTCGTAGCCGAGGCCGTTCACGACGAGCTCGCCCACCAGCGAGGCCGTAAGCGCGGGCACCAGGGCCTCGTAGCGGATGCGACCGATCGACTGGACCTCGAGTGCGAACACCGCGCCGGCCAGTGGCACCCCGAACACGG
>JBKJKR010000608.1:0-2931 GCA_046597135.1 Acidimicrobiales bacterium
TGTGCGCCCGGATAGCCGGAGCCGTGACCTTCTTCGTCATGGCACATCTCCTTCCCGTCCAGCGCACAAAGGCTGCCGGCGGTATGTCCGACACTACATGGGCGGAGGCCGCACCACCAGATGCACAACGTCACACCCGCGTCACCCACGCGACACGGCCGGACCGAGCGCGACAGAGTCGTTCAGAGATGGAGCGTCGATCAGACCAGCGGGTTGAGCAGGTAGCTCCGCACGAGGTGGTTCCACCGGCACGAGACGCACACCTCGACGACGTAGGCGGAGTACGACGACTTGCGCCGGGCCAACCGCTGCATCTCGGCGAGCGAGGTCATGCAGCGCCCGGCCGACGGAAGGCGGGCGCCGAACACGTACGTCACGTGGACCAGCGTGTCGGCCTCGCACACCGGACACGGATCGTTGGTGGCCACGCCACAGTGGGCCGCGTTGCGGACCAGTTCGTCCTGGGCGTCGCACACGCGCAACGACGACAGCGCGCCCGCCCGGAACTCCGCCAGGACGCGTTGGCGCTCGAGGCGGTAGTCGATCTCTCCGGGGTGACGTTGACTCGCCGAGGCCAACCCAAGCTTCATCGCGCCGAAGGCTACCGGCCACGAGGGGCTCGTCACCGTCTGCCCGCATCCTCGGGCACCTCGCTGCGACTTGCGCGGTTCACCGTCGCGGCCCCGGCGGGCCAGAATGAGACCCCACCACTAGCGAGGACGGCCCATGACCGAGAACGCCACGTCGCCTGCGTGGGCGCGCTACAGCACAGCGTTCCCCAACGCCGTCGATCGCACGACCGACTACTTCACGCTCGGGCCCGACCTTCCGTCGCTCGACCGTCGCCTGTTCGGCGATCTCCGCGGCAAGCGCGTCGTCGACCTCGGTTGCGGCATCGGCCACGGCTCGGTCGCGCTGGCGCGTCAGGGAGCCAAGGTCATCGCGGTCGACGCCGACCCCGGCCAACTCACGCACGCGCGCATCCTCGCCGAACAACACTCGGTGAAGCTCGAGCTGCATCACAGCGACCTGGCCGACATCGCGTTCTGCCGCTCGGCCACGATCGATCTGCTCGTGAGCTGCTACGCGCTCGCCGGCGTCGACGACCTCGACCGCGTCTTTCGGCAGGTGCATCGCGTGCTCCGGCCCGAGGCGGCATTCCTGTTCTCGCTCCCCCACCCGTTCACCACGCTGTTGCGCGCCGCGGGCGACGGCAGCATCCGCGTCGCCCGTGCGTCGAACAGTCGTCTACCGCTGGGCGAAGGTTCGATGACCACCTACCCGCACCAGTTCGCCGATCTGCACACCAGCCTCACCCGGGCGAACTTCCGCATCGACGTGATGCTCGAGCCCGAACCCGACGCGAGCACGGCGGCCTTCAACCCGGCGGCGGGATGGTTGCCCACCACGTTGGTGATCCGCGCCCGCAAAGAAGGCATCTGACCTTCAACCGGTGGGTGTCGATCTCGCGCGCCACCACTCGAGCAACACCTCGGTGGCCCGCGCCTCGCCCAACGACCCTTCACGCAAGCGCAGCTCGTGCAGGAACGCCAGCGCCTCGCCGACTGCGCGACCCGGCCCCACGTCGAGTGCATCCATGATCTGACGACCGTCGAGCTCGGGCTGCAGATCACCGTGATCGACCCCGATCACGGCGCGCACACGCACGAACGCGTCGACCTGCGCGCAACACGACGCCGCCAAGTCGTCGCGACGCGCCGAGGCGTTTGCCGCGGACAGCGCGACGAGTCGGTCGAGCGTGGAGCCACCGTCGGCGATGACCCGCCGCACCTCGGCTGCTGACCACTCACCCTGGTGCGCGTGGATGCGGTGGTGCATCGCGATGATGCGCTGCGCGTCGCGCACGTCGCGCTCGGCGTGGCGCAACCCGCGCAGACGTTCCACCGCCAGCGTCGCGCTGCGCGCTGCGTGGTCGTCGAGCCCGTCGACCTTCGCGAGATCGTGGAGCAGCGCGCTCATGCGCAACACCGCATCGGCCGGCAACGCGTCGATGACCGCGCACGTGTGCTCGAACGCGTCGATGCCCCCGTGCGCGGGATCGTGTACGCCGACCAACCCGGCCAGCTCCGGGATCCATCGCTCGAGCAGGCGATGCCGCACGAGGAACGCGAGACCGCGCGACGCGTCGTGACCGGCGAACAACTTGTGCAGCTCGCCGCGCACGCGCTCCGCCGAGACGATCGCCAGTCGGTCGCGGTGGCGTTCGATCGCATCTTCGATGTCGGGTGCCGGCAGGAGGTCGAACCGCGCGAGGAAGCGCGCCGCTCGCAGCATGCGCAACGGGTCGTCGGAGAACGATGCATCCGCGCCGCGCGGCGTTCGCAGCACCTGGCTCTCGAGATCGCTCCGGCCACCGAACGGATCGTGGAGCTCGCCGGTCTCGGCGTTGACGGCCATCGCGTTGATCGTGAAGTCCCGCCGTGCGAGGTCGCTGTCGATCGTGTTCGCGAACGCGACGACGGGCTTGCGGGAGCCGGGTTCGTACGCGTCGCCACGAAAGGTGGTGATCTCGAACTCGTGCGCGCCGACACGACACCCGATGGTGCCGAACCGCTCGCCCTGGGTCCACACGGCGGACGCGAGCGGTGCGACGAGTCGCTTCGTGTCGTCGGGTCGGGCGTCGGTCGCCAGGTCGATGTCGACCCACGAACCGGCTTCGAGTTGCTCGTCGCGCACGATGCCACCGACGAGGTAGAGCGCGAACCCGTGGGTCCGGAAGTGCGCCGCGAGCGGCTGCACCACCACGAGCAGCTCGGGTGAGATCACCCGACCCCCCCTCGATGCAGCTGCACCACCGCGTCGATGACTTCGCGCCCACGACCACCGCTGCTCGGCCGCTCGGGCGACTCGGGCGCGCCGGCGAACGCGGTGAGCGTGGCGTGCACGCCCCGACGGACCGCGTCGAGGTCG
>JBKJKR010000228.1:0-2955 GCA_046597135.1 Acidimicrobiales bacterium
GCCTCGCGGTCGACCTCGTCGAACCACGTGACGATCGCGGCGTCGTAGGCCGCCGTGTGGGCGAACGCCTTGCGGGCGAGCGCACGGCGCAGGTCGTCGCCGAGCACGCCGTGCATACGGAGCTCGTCGAGGACCCGTGGGTAGTCAGCCGGGTCGACCAGCACACCGACGTGCGCGTGGTTCTTCGCCGCGCCGCGCACCATGGTGGGGCCGCCGATGTCGATGAGCTCGATGCCCGGCTCGCGCGAGAACGGGTAGAGGTTCACCGCGACGAGCCCGAATGGCTCGATGCCGTGCGTCTCGAGGTCGGCAAGGTGTGACTCGTCGTCGAGGTCGGCGAGGATGCCGCCGTGCACCTTGGGGTGCAGGGTGACCACGCGGTGGCCGAGCATGATGGGTGAACCGGTCACCGTGGCCACGTCGTCCACCGGCAGACCCGCGGCGGCGATGGCGCTCGCGGTGCCTCCCGAGGAGACCAGCTGCCAGCCGAGCTCGACGAGCCCTTGGGCGAGCTCGACGATGCCGGACTTGTCGTAGGCGGACAACAACGCACGCTTGTGCGTGTTCATAGGACCGTGCCCCTTTTTAGGATGTCTTGGATGGTTCGCACGTAGACCCGCCGTTCGACGGTCTTGATTCGTTCGTGCAGTGTGGTCTCGGTGTCGCCCGGAACCACCGGCACCGCCTCCTGGGCGAGGATCGGGCCGTGGTCCACCGCGGGCGTGGCCACGTGCACCGTGCACCCGCTGACCCGGACGCCGTACGCGAGCGCGTCGCGCACTGCGTGCCAGCCGGCGAAGGCGGGCAGCAGCGACGGGTGCGTGTTGAGGACCCGCTGGGGAAAGGCCTCGAAGACCGCGGGCCCGAGCACCGTGCCGAAGCCGGCCATGACCACGAGCTCGATGTCGTGCTCGGCCAAGGCGTCGGCGACGAGCGCGGTGTAGGCCGGCCGATCGAAGGCGGCGCCGAACGAGCGGCGTTCGATGATCGTGACGGGGAGCGAAGCGTTCGTGGCGACGTCGAGCGCCGGGCACCGCCGATCGACGAGCACGAGGTGCACCGGCAGGCCCGCGGCGATGATCGCCTCGAGCAAGGTGCCGTTTCCTGATGCCAGCACGCCGATCCGCACTGGACGCAACCTAGTGGCCGCCGGGCTGATAGAGCAGGGTCGTTGTCCAGGTTTGTTGCGGTGTGAAGACATCGTCGCGCGCCCTTTGGTGGTCGGCTACGGTTTCGCTCGTCCGGGCACGTTTGCGGACCTGTGGGGGCCGACAAGCCACGACTCCTGCAGTATCGATGACGACCGCTGGAGGCGGAAGTGGATTTGTCGAAGATGCGCACGCCTGACTGGATCCTGGGCGGTTGCGCCCTTGCTCTGATCATCGACCTGCTGTTCTTGCCCTGGCACAAGATCGACATCGACTTCGGGCCGCTGGGCAGCGCGAGCGACAGTCGATCGGCTATCCAGTCACCGAACTCGTTCTGGGGTGTCTTGGCGCTCCTGCTGGCCATCGCAGTCTTGGCCGTCGTGATCATCCGGCGACTCACCACCGTCAACCTGCCTGATCTGCCCATCAGCTGGACCGATGCTCTGTTCTACGGGTCCATCGCCACGTTGGTGTTGCTGCTGATCAAGCTCATCGCCGAGACCGATTTCCTCGGCTTTGGTGCGTACCTCGGGATCCTGCTCGCCGGCGGTCTCGTCTACGGTGCCTTCGCCACCAAGCAACTCGACGGATCCGGAGCAAGCTCCGCACCGCCCACCGCATTCTGACCATCGCTCGCTGACGCACCGTTCGCGTCGTGGACGCCGCTACTGCAACGCTGGATCGACACAACCGGTCGATCCGCCGCCGGTAGCGGCGTCTTTGCGTTTTGACGGGCCCACGAAACCCGAGCCGGGGTCGTCGGTGGTGAGATAGCGCAGGATCCCGCGGGCCACGGCGGCGCCCTCGAGGTTCTGGAACTCGGGGGTCTTCAGCAACGCCTCTTCCGCGGCGTTGGTGAGGTAGCTGAGCTCGGCGAGGGCGGTCGGTACCCCGGCCGCGTTGCGCAAGATGCCGTAGTAGTCGCCGCCCTGGTCGTTGAGCCGCACCTTCACCCCGGCGTCGTCGTACCAACCCCAGCGGATCTTCTGCGCGGCGAGGGCCGTGGTGACCTCTTCGTAGATGAGCCCGGCGAGCCGCTTGGAACCCCGCTCGTCATCGGCCTGGTAGTAGACCTCGGTGCCCGGCCGGTCTTCGTCGCGGTCGGGTGCGCCGTTGTGGTGGATCGATACGAATGCGTTCGGTGCGAGGCTCGTGGCGATGCGGGCCCGGCTCGCCAGCGTCGAATAGGTGTCGGCCGTACGGGTGAGCACCACCTTCACACCGAACGCTTCGAGCTGGGCCGCCGCCGCCCGGGCCACGGCCAGGTTCACCGTGGCTTCCTTCATGCCGCCCGGCCCGACCGTGCCCGGATCGGGTGCACCGCCGTGGCCCGGGTCGAGCACCACGTTCGCGGCCACGATGGGCGTGGCCTTGGTGACCGCCACCTCGGCGCCGCAGGGTGACGTGACGAGGTAGGCGCCATCGGCGCGCACCGAGTTGACCGCGGCGACGATGCCGGTGGCGGTGACGACCGCGCGGGGTTTGCCGTCGGCCACGACCGGGGGGATCGGCCGCGGCGCCTGGGTGGTGGTGCTGCTCGCCGCGGTGGTCGACCCGCCGGGCAACACCGACGTGGTCGGCGCCGTGGTGTAGTTCGGCGGGAACAAGGTGGGTCGGGTGACCGGGACCTCGACGGTGTCAGCCTGCACGCCGCATCCGGCGGCTGCGACCGCCGTGACGACCACGACCACCATCGACCTGATCATCGCGACCCTGATCATCGCGACCCTGATCGACGCGACCCCGGACGCAGTCCGGCCACTACAGCTTGGCGACGATCTCGGCCATGAGGTCGCCGGCTTCGGTC
>JBKJKR010000587.1:0-2945 GCA_046597135.1 Acidimicrobiales bacterium
GAAGAAGCAGTTCCCGAACGGTGCGAACGTGGTGGCGCTCGAGATCGCCAACTCCTTCGGCGGTGACTACGAGGTCTGGTTCAAGAAGTACATCGAGGGCACCAACATCAAGCTCACGAAGGTCGAGAAGCACGATCCACTCAACGCCGACGTGACCAACCAGATCACCACCCTCGCCGCGACGAAGGCCGACGTGGTCATCCACATGACCACCGGGTCGGCCTGCACGAGCGCCATGAAAGCCGTAGGCGCGAGCGGCTGGAAGCCGGTGCAGATCGTGTCGGGCACCTGCAAGACGTCGATCTACTTCGCCGGCGCGGGCGACGGGGCCAAGGAAGCGTTGATCGTCGCGGTCAACAAGGAGATCACCTACCCCGAGTACGACGCCGACGCAGCGATCAAGACGTGGCGCGAGCAGTTGGCGAAGTACGCGAAGGATGCTCCGGTCAGCATCAGCCTGGTGCCCAACGGATGGATCTACGGCGAGACGCTCCGTGACGCCTTGCTGCGGGCCGAGAAGCTGCCCGGCGGTCTCACCCGACCGAACGTGCTGCTCGCTGCCCGCAACACGGAGTTCAAGTCCGTCTACTACTACGACGGCGCGCAGGCGAAGCTCGCGGGCAAGGCCGACGTGTTCATGCTCGAAGCGGGTCGCGTCGAGAAGTGGACCGGTACGGCATTCGTAAAGGTCAGTGACCTCTACAACTTCGAAGGCACCACCAAGTTCAAGCCGTAGGCGGTTCGGGTCCCGACCGGCTGGTCGGGACCCGAACGACGACTCAGCGGAAGTCGACGAGGGTGCGGATGCCGCGGCCGGCGCGCAGGTCATCGAGGCCGTCGTTGATCTCGTCGAGCGGCCGCCGGAACGACACCATCGACTCGAGGTCGAGCGTGCCCCGGCGCCACAGGGCCAGCAGCGCGGGAATGCTGCGCGCCGGGTTGCCGGTGCCGTAGAGGGTGCCCATGAGCTTCTTCTCGGTGACGACCGTGAGGACTGCGGGCGAGATCGTGAGGTTCTGATCGGCGGCCGGTGCACCGACCATGACCGTGGTGCCGCCGTAGCGGGTCGCGAAGAGCCCGGCCTCGACGAGCTTGTGATGCCCGGCCGCATCGAACGCGTAGTCGACACCGATGCCGTTGGTCGCCGCGTAGCACGCGCCGATCACGTCGGTCTGGGTGGGGTCGACCACGTCGGTGGCGCCGAAGTGCAACGCGGCCTCGCGTCGCGCGGCGATCGGGTCGGACGCGATGATCCTCGCGGCACCGGCGATGCGCGCCCCTTGCACCACCGAGATGCCGATGCCGCCGAGGCCCATCACGAGCACGGTGGCGCCCGCTTCGACCTTGGCCGCGTTGAGCACCGCGCCGACGCCGGTCTGCACCGCGCAACCGACCACCGCCGCGAGATCGAGTGGGACGTCGGCGTCGATCTTGACGACACCGGTCTCGGTGGTGAGCGAGTACTGGCTGAAGCCACCCACCCCCAGACCTCGGTACACCGTGTCGCCGTTGCGGCGGAGTGCGGGTGTGCCGTCGGGGAACAGTCCGGTCATGAACGTGCGCGCCTCGATGCAGATCGTGTGCTCGCCGCGCACGCAGAAGTAGCACCGGCCACACGGTGCCATGGCCACCGAGACCACATGGTCACCGGGTGCGACCGAACGGACGCCGGCGCCTACCGCTTCGACGACGCCTGCGGCCTCATGGCCGAGCACGACCGGCAAAGGGGCGGGGCTCGCGCTGTCGATGATGGTGAGGTCGGAATGGCAGATGCCGCAGTAGTGCACACGCACGAGGACCTGGCCGGGGCCCGGCTCGAGCGCCTCGACATCGTCGACCAGGCTCAGGGGTGTCTGGCCCGCTTCGAGCAGCGCAGTGCGCTGGCCGCGGTTCACTTCTTCCACCCGGTGGTCGCGCCCTTGAACATGCCGAACGGGCCGCTCGGCCATCGATAGCAGTCCATGAGCAGTTGATCGACCTGGTCGGGTGTGGCGATGCCTTCCTCGACGACCTGGCGGGCCTCGCGGGCCATGGCCGAGTAGATGCGGTTGGCGACGTACCCCCACGCTCGGGTGGTGTCGTTGACGACGATCGGGTTCTTGCCCGCGTCTGCTGCGAGGCGCACCACCGTTTCGACGGTGGCGTCGCTCGTCTCGGGGCCGCGCACGATCTCGGCCAGTTTCATGACCGGCGCAGGTGACGCCCAGTGCCAGCCGATCATGCGGTCGGGTCGGCCGGTGACCGCGGCGAGCGCAGCGATCGGGAACCCCGACGAGTTCGAGGCGAAGATCGTCCGTTCGGGGGCGGACTTGTCGACATCGGCCCAGAACCGCAGCTTCAGATCGAGTCGTTCGGGTATGGCCTCGATCACGAGGTCGGTGTCGATGGCCGCGTCGCGGTCGGTGACGAAGCGGAGTCGGCCGAGTGCGGCGTCGGCGTCCTCGGCGGTGAGCTTGCCGCGCTCGACCGAGCCGAGCACGCCGTAGCGGCCGGTGCGGACGTTCTCGGCCGCCCGATCGAGCGCGGCCTGGTCGACGTCGTGGCACAGGACCTCGTGACCGGCGACGGCCAGGACCTGGGCGATGCCCGACCCCATGACGCCGGAGCCGATGACCCCGATGCGTTCCTTCACTCCCACTGTTCCCCCGTCTCGTTCGTGCTGATCATGACTATCACGACTCGACCCCGCCGCGAGCGACAGCAGACACACCACGACGCTTGGTCGATGCAACTACTCTGGCCGGGCGTTGGGGACGGTCCTGCGGTCGCGCGATCGTCCAGAGGGAGGGCAAGGGTGAGCGAGATCACGAGTCCTGCCACGGACGTGGGCGCCGCAGTCGGGTCTCACGCAGCGGGCTCACGGTCGGGCATGCGCGAGGTCCTCCACTACCGCGACTTCCGGGTGTTCTGGATCGCGGCCATCGTGTCGAACTCGGCGTCGTGGA
>JBKJKR010000625.1:0-2795 GCA_046597135.1 Acidimicrobiales bacterium
ACTCGCTGTCCGCGGCGATCTTCAGATCGGCGTCGATCCCCGACATGGCACGCACCAACGTGCGGTAGTCGCGACTCGCTGTCCCGGCGGAGGCGACGAGTGGTCGGCCACGATCGCGGGCGGCCACCGGCGCGAAGAACGCCGTGTCGACGCCGTAGCCCACGATGCGGACCTGTTCGGGGTTCAGGTCGAAGCGGTTGCGGAACTGGTCGGCGATCGACGCTGACAGGCAGAGGTACACGACATCTTCGCGGCGTCGGAGGATGCGCATCACCGGTCGGAGTTTGGCCGATTCGAGGTAGGAACCGTGGCAGATGATCGCCAGGCGTGCCCGGTTGCGACGGCGGAGGCCCTGCGCGAGGGCCAGCGGTAGGCCGATGTCTTCTCCCGTGGCCAGAATCGGCACGCCCTGGTATCGAAGGGATCCCAGTGCGGCCACGGCGATGTAGTTCCCGAAGCATCGCCGAATAGCGCGGGTCCAGAGCGCTTCGTCGAGGCGTCCGAAGTCGAGGAGCTCCATGGTCGCGTCTTGCAGGAGCAGGTCGTATTCGACTCGCGGTCGTCGGCCTTCGGCCACCTCCACGCCACGTGCGGGATCGATGCTTCCACCGAGTGCAACGACCCAACGATCGCGATCCACGCGTGCCGCCGCGTCGGTGCGAGTGCTGTCACAGGCTTGAGCCGAAGGTCGGTGCGTCGTCGGGACGCTGCTGGTGTGCATGAGAAGTTGCCTCGGCTACCGGCGGCCGAACGGGCCGAGTGCTCGGCGAAACAGCGCGCCGACCAGTTCTGATTCCTCGTCGTCGAGCACCCGGAACACGGCGATCAACGCGCAGTAGACGATGACCCCTGCCACCACGGGGATCGGCAGAAGCAGGCCTCGCAGCGGCCAGATCGCCGCGAGCATTGCGCCGGCGATCAGTAGGCAGATGGCGGCTCGGCGGAAGATCGAACGGTCGAGCAGGTGCTTGGCGATGGTGGTGCACGCCAGAACCAGGATGATCGTCTCGGTCACGATGTAGGAGAGAGCCCCGCCGGCCGCGCTGTGGCCGAACAGCGCACGGGCCACCGGCAAGAACAGCAGATCGAGCGGCACGGTGAGCACGATCCCGAGCACGAGGAACAGCGCCCATCGGGTCTGTTTCCCGGTGGCCACCGCGTATTGCCCCAACAGGATCAACGGAAAGATGACCACGGTCACGCAGCCGTACACCGCGAGCACATCACCGGCCGGTTCGAACTCGCGGCCGAATATCAGGGTGCAGATCGGGTTGGCCAGTGCGACTGTTCCGAATCCGACCGGCATCCCGGCCAGCACGAGGAACCTGATCGCTCGTCGCGTCAGGTGAACGAGCGCCTCGGGATCGGTTGCGTTCAGTCGGGCGAAGGTCGGGAACACGGTCGTCATCAACACCGTGGGGATGAAGAGCAGTGTGCCGAAGAGTTGTGACGCCGCGCCGTAGTACCCGAGCTCATCGCGGTCGACCAGTACCGACATGACCAACGTGTCGGCCTGGTGATAGACGATCATCGTGGCCTCGATGAGCAGGAACGGCAGGCCGGCGCGTCCGATCGCCCGGAGGTCGGAGTACTGCGGACGAAGGGTGCAGCCGGTCTTGCGCCGCAGTCGGTGCGCGACGAGAACCGCATGGAAGATGGCCGTGACGGTGATGAGCACGGCCGATGCCTGTGTGCGTCCGCCCGACATCAGGACGATGACCGTGAGCGCGGTCGTGACCACCCGTGCAACGATGTCGACCACCGATGACGGTGTCATCTGCTCGAAGCCGTAGAACGCGGCGCGCGCATCGAGCGACAACGTGGTGAACATCACCGATCCACCCACGATCACGATCGTGAGCATGACGCTCGAGTTGTATCCGGCGACGAACGAGAACCCGAGTACCACAGGCCAGGCCATGACGTACACGATCGTCTGCAATGCGACCGCCCGATTCACCAGGTCCGTTCGCGTGTGATCGCGGGCCAACTCGACGGTGATCAAGTTCGAGGCGCCCCAGGCGACGAAGACCGCGGCGATGTGCCACACGGCATTGGCGATGCCGAGTTGTCCCAGGCCGCCCGGCCCGAGAACTCGTGCCACGTAGGTCGTGAGCACGAGCGTGAGGATCCAGGTGATGACCTGCGAGCCCATCAACGCGCTGGCGTTTCGGCGCAGAGAATGACGCTGTATCCCCGGTTCATCGGTGGTCGGAGCGTGCCCCGTGCTGTCCTGGTCGAGACGATCGGCCTCGAGCTCGTCGAGGTCGAACCACTCCTCGCCGGCATCCATGTCGTCGTCGGCGGCGGAGCCGGGCGGCTCGGACTCGATGTCGGGGCGCGACGCATCGATCGTCACCGCATCGTTCGCAACGTCCTTGTTCCGGCGTAGGGACCGCATTGCTCCTCAGGGATCCGGGTCGAGAGCGAAGAGTCGACCTGCCCGATAGAGCGGACATGACTCGCCAAATCCATCGGCCCCGAGACCCCTGGTTTCAAGGCCTGTACAGATTCGTGGGGAACCTCGAGAAGCGATCACCGCTAGATTGCGCGCCATGACGCAGAGCCAGAAGGTCGAGCAGGCGTGGGGGACCCCGTCACTCGAGGAGATCACGAAGATCACCAAGATGCACGTGCAGGCGCTCGAGACCATGCAGGGCGACGAGGTCTGGGTGCAGGCCGGGATGCACCACGTCACGGTGCAGACCGTCGGGCGCAAGAGCGGCAAGATCCACAAGGTCGCACTACCGATCTGGCGCGATGCCAACGGCAATCGCATCGTGGTCGCGTCGTTC
>JBKJKR010000419.1:0-6540 GCA_046597135.1 Acidimicrobiales bacterium
GTGAGCCGCATCGATGAGATCGGCGATGCGTCGAGCCAGGCCGACCTCGACGATCTGCACCAGTTGCTCGGTCACCGCCCCGAGTCCTGGCTCGAAGGTGAGCGTGAGCTCGAGCGCTTCGTGCTCGCCAACGCCGACAACGCGACCCACGACGAGGCCCTGGTGACCTTGTTCCACAAGCGTCATCTGCGGGCCCACATGCTGCTCGGCCCCGCCGGTTCGGCCATGGCACATCACGCCACCATCCAGACGTTTCGGGACTGACGGCAATGGCTGACGACGACCGCGCACTCGACGCCGCAGACCAGTGGGGCCTGCGACCCGACGACGACATGTTCCACCCGCCGGAATCGTCCGATCCTTGGTGGACCGAGACGATCTGGTTCTCGTGGATGGTGCCCGAGCGCAACCTGCTCGGCTACTGGTACACGGTGTTCCGCCCCAACATCGGCGTGGTGTTCGGCGGTGTGCTCGTGTTCGATCACACCGCCGTGCTGCCGTGGGAGATCCCGGTGTTCGACTGGAACTGGCACCAGCCCATGCCTACCGAGGTCGACCTGCGCGACCTCGACGTGCTCAACGGCATGACGCTCAAGTGCCTCGAACACGGCCGTCGTTTCCGCTTCGGGTACAGCGCTGAGCACGTCGCATTCGATCTCACCTACGAAGCGCTGATGCAGCCGATGCTGTCGCGCCACACGCCGCCGTTCAACCACGGCAACCACATCGACCAACCGGGCCGGGTCACCGGCTCGTTCATGTTGCACGGCGAGTCGATACCGGTCGACTGCATTGCGATGCGCGACCGTTCGTGGGGCATCCGTGCGCCGCGCCGCCAGCCCAAGCTCGGCTACTGCCACGCGACGGCCGGGCCCGACAGTTCGTTCCTGGCCATCACCATCGATCGCAAGGGTGTCGACGGCCTCGTCGGCGGTTACCTCATGCGCGACGGTCGGTGGGAGTCGTTGGTATCGGGAGAACGGCGCGTGGTCCGCGACGCCGGCGGGCGACCGGCCGAGGTCGTGGTGCACGCTGTCGATGCCGCAGGTCGCGAGCTCGAGGCAGTGGGTACCACGGTGAGCCGCCAGGTCTTCACCGCGTACCCCGACATGTTCTGCTGGAACAGCCTGGCGCGCTGGCACTACGACGGCGTCGACGCATGGGGCGAGGACCAAGACATCTGGCATCCTCGCAAGTGGCGCCTGCACGCCCTGTCCATCGGCGCCGAGGTCCGCTAGCGCGACAGCTACGATCCGCTCAGCGCACGCCGTGACGGGTCGGCCCGCGCCGGAGGGGGACACTCATGGCCACAGGTGAACGGTCGCTCGATTGGATGGTGTCGGTCGACGATCACGTGCTCGAACCGCCCACCGTGTGGCAGGACCGCGTGCCGGTGCGCTATCGAGACATCGCACCGCGCCTGGTCACCACCGACAAGGGCGAGTTCTGGGCGTACGAGGATCGACTCGTACCCACCGGCGGTCTCGCCGCGTGCGCCGGCAAACCCCGCGACACGTTCTTCACGCCGAACGCCATCACCTATGCCGACATGCTGCCGGGATGCCACGACGTCAAGGCGCGCATCGAGGACATGAACCTCGGCAACATCCTCGCATCGCTGTGCTTCCCCTCGTTCCCGCGGTTCTGCGGCCAGATCTTCCACGAGGCGAAGGACAAGGACCTCGCGCTCCTGTGCGTGCAGGCCTACAACGACTGGATGATCGACGAGTGGTGCGGCTCCGCGCCAGGTCGCTTCATCCCCCTCATCATCGTGCCCTTGTGGGACCCGCCCGCGATCGCACGCGAGATCGAGCGTTGCGCGGCGAAGGGTGTCACTGCCGTCGCGTTCTCCGAGAACCCCGAGCCACTCGGCCTGCCGACCATCCACGATGTCGACCGCTACTGGGACCCACTCCTGCGCGCCGCCGAGGAGACCGGCATGGTGCTGTGCATGCACGTCGGGTCTTCGTCTCAGCTGCCGGCGATCTGCCACGACGCGCCGCCGCTCGCCAACATCTCGTTCGGCACCATCCGCACGGCGGGCAGCATGTTGTCGTGGATCTTCGGTGACACGTTCGAGCGGTTTCCGAAGCTCAAGATCGCGTTGTCGGAAGGCAACGTGGGGTGGATGGCGTACTTCCTCGAACGGGCCGAGCAGTGCCTCGACAAGCAGCGCCACTGGCTCACGCAGGGCATCGAGCTGCACGGCTACGACACCAAGTACGACAAGGGCACCGCGGCCGACGTGGCCGACATCGACATCCGCGCCATCTTCCGCGACCACATCTACGGATGCTTCCTCGAGGACCGCACCGGCATGCGCGTGCTCGACATGATCGGCGAGGACAACGTGATGTGCGAGTCCGACTACCCGCATGCCGACACCACGTGGCCCCACTCGGTCAAGGTCGCACGCGACTGCATGCAAGGTCTCTCGGAAGACACCCAGTACAAGCTGCTGCGCGGCAACGCCGAGAAGCTTTTCCGCTTCACGCCGGCACCGCTGCCGTACTGAGCGTCGGACCGTCGGGCGGATTCGGCTCGTTCTTCGGAGCGCTGTCCCCCTGTCCGGTGGTTGTCGCTCCTACAAACGCTGCGGTCAGGTCACGGTCAGCGTGCCGAGTCGGCACCAGCGAATGCATCCTGTGCGTCCCGTTCTCGAGGCCGGGCGCTACCACCCCTGCTGGGTAGCCGCACATTCGTTGAGGATCGTGGCGAGCGCGGCAGGTTGCGACAGCATCACGTCGTGGTCGGCGTCGAGCTCGTAGTGGCGGGTGGGCGTGACCTGCGCGGCGAGCATCGTGGCGAGCGCTTCCGGTACCGCTCCGTCGCGCGTGCAGCGCACGGTCGTCGCAGGCACCCCTGAGTCGTAGGGCGGCACGGTGGCGAGGAAGAGCCCGACGGGCTCGGGAACGCATCGCTCGTACATCGCGTCGAAGGTCGCGTCGTCGAGATCGCCCGCGAACAACGCCCGCGCCGCCTCGGGCGAGACGAGGGGCTGCACTCCGGCCGGGTCGTCGACCACCGGTGCCTGATCACCGAAGAACAATCGATAGGTCGACATGCCGGCGGGCGGAGTGAGCGCAGCGACATAGACGAGCGACGCGACACGTTCGGGAACGGCGGCCGCGCCGGCGCTGATCGTGTGACCACCCATCGAGTGGCCGACCAGCACGAAGCGGGAGAAGCCGGCCGCGTCGGCGTCTTCGAGCACCGCGGCCACGCAACGGTCGAGTGTGACCGGCGCCGCGAGCACGAATCCATCGGGACGTTCGGTCATCGCGGTGCCGTCAGTCGGGGAGGAGCCACTGGGCGTTCTCGACGAACACCTTGCGCAGCACGTCGGGGCCGAGGCGTGCCAACTTGCCGCTGATGTCGCCCATCGGGTCGCGGCCACCTTCGGGGTGCGGATAGTCGCTCGCGTAGCAGTAGATCTCGGGCATCTCGAACTGGTCGATGTACACGTCGACCGGTTCGATGTCGAACAGCGACACGCGCACGTTGCGTCGGATGTAGTCGCTCGGTTGCATCGTGATCGGCAGTGCGCCCTCGGTGTTGTCGAGGGAGAACTTGCGCGAGTTCGCGCACCAGAAGTCGAGGTTCTGCGCGAGCGGGCCGACCCACTGGCCGAGCACCTCGCACGCGCCGAACCGCAACCGTGGGTGCCGTTCGAACACCCCACCGAGCACCATGGTGGCGAGGAAGTTCTGCACGGGCAGGTGCAGCGTCGACAGCGTCCAGGGGTCCATCTGGAACTCCTCGCCGGCCTTCCATCCCTGGAACGCCGGCGCATCGCGC
Source organism: Acidimicrobiales bacterium (assembly GCA_046597135.1). GTDB lineage: Bacteria > Actinomycetota > Acidimicrobiia > Acidimicrobiales > WLNW01 > WLNW01. Next base: position 3,799 of record JBKJKR010000419.1, read on the forward strand.
CAGGCTGCGGTCTTCAGGAAGTCGAGGTCGGCGCCGACGTGCGCCAGAACGGGCGCATCGGCCTCGGCGAGCATCGCCCAAATGGGATCGAGGTCGGGATGCGCGGGGGACACGCCGCCGGGGAGCGACGCACTCGGCAACCAGACGGCGCGGACGCCACCGGCGACGAGACGCGCGACCTGCGCGTGCAACTCGTCGATCGTGGGTGCGATTGCCACACCCACCGCGCGGATGCGACTGGATCGCCGCGCGACACGGATGCAGAAGTCGTTGTACGCCTCGATGAGCGACAGCGCGTACGCGCGGCGGTCGCCGCGGATGCTCCGGAACATGTCGGGGTACTGCTCGGCGCGGTAGTAGAAGCTGACGGCATAGAGGCCGATGCTGCCGGGGAACATGAGCTGGCGATCGACACCGAGGAAGTCCATGACCTCGAGGCGACGATCGAGGTCGAACGCGCCGGGTGCCCGGGCGAACTTCGTGTTCCAGACCGAGTCCGTCGTGATCTCGGTGTTGTCCGCAGCCACGAAACGACGGATGGGCATCTGGGACGCATCGAACGCGTCGACGAAGGGGCGCACCACTTCGCCGAACTGCTCTTCCCAGTGGTTCACCGGCGTGTACTCGTGCGTGTCGGCATCGAGGATGTGGCCGGCGAAGGGATGGAGCGCCGGGGGGACCGCCTCGTAGGTCGAGGTCATGTTGCGTGCTCCGATGCGCGGCGGGGGTCGGTGGGAGCCGCGGCCATGAGGACCGGAGCGGTCAGGTCATAGCCGAGCGCGGCGGCCGCGATGGCGCCGGCGTCCACGGCATCGACGGGATACGTGTAGTCGAACTCGTGCAGCACGTCGGACAGGTGCGCGAGCACGTCCTCGGCGCTGGGGGCGTCGGCGATGTAGCCCAGCGTCTCCGCGAGCACCGTGCGGGCGACGCGACCGCCGCCGACCACGAGCATCTCGCCGGTGACGCGGCAGGTTGCGTGGGTGAGCGCAACGACCAAGGGCGACACGAGCTCGGGGCGCATGGTGGCGAGGAACCAGTCGCGGAACTCGGAGTGCGCCATGTTCTCGGCCATGCGGGTCGCGCCCGCCGGTTCGATGAGGTTCACCGTGATGCCGAAGGCCTCACCTTCGCGCGCCAGGCCACGGGTGAGCCCGATGTAGGACGCCTTGGCGGTGCTGTAGGGGATGCTGCCGGCGAGCCCGTAGATGGCGGTGGATGCGGCGAGGACGATCCGGCCGTGCTGCTGGCGCTGCATGGCCGGCCATGCTTCTTGCGCAAGTGCGTACGCGGCGCGGGTGTTGATCGCGAGCAGCTTGTCGAGGCGTCCGAGCGACTCGTCCTCGAACGCCATGCCACCCAGCGTGAAGCCGGCGTTGTGCACCAGCACATCGATGCGACCGAACGCGTCGACCGCGGCCTGTACCGCACCGCGAGCGCCGGCTTCGGTGGCGAGGTCTTCGGTGTAGGCCACGGCCTCGCCGCCGAGCGCGTGGATCGCGTCGACGGTCCCGGCCGCCGGACCCGGATCGTGACCGGTGCCGAAGAGCTCGGTGCCGGCGTCGCTGACCACGACACGCGCCCCGCGGGCGGCGAGCTGGAGCGCGTGTGAGCGACCCATGCCGCGTCCGCCGCCGGTGACGAGGGCGACCCGACCGTCGAAACGGAGCTCGTCGGTCATTCGGCGAGTCCGCCGTGTTGCCGCATGTTGCGCCGCTGTCCCCCGGGGACGGCGGCGCGACGATGCTGCAGCCCGATGTTGTCCCAGAGCACGAGGTCGCCGGTGGACCACTGGTGCACGAGACGCGGCGCCGTCGCGTCGATGTGCGCCCGAAGTTCGCCGAGCACCTGGTCGCTCTCGTCGCGGTTCATGCCGGCGATGCGGTCGGCGAAGTCGTTCACGTAGATCGTGCGGCGACCCGTGTGCGGATGCGCGGTGAACACGGGGTGCGTGGCATCGGCGAGGCGCGGCATCTCGGCGCGGCTCGGTAGGCGCGGGTCGAAGTAGATCACTTGGCGGTTCTCGAGCAACGCCCGCAAGTGCGTCGGCAGGGTTTCGTAGGCCGTGTAGAGATCGCGGTACTCGGTAGGGGTGACGTCGGGTTCGACGTCGATGGCCTCGAACACGCTGAGCACCTTGCGCATGGGGCGGTGGCTCTGGTCGTTGTGCCACACGAGCTCGCTGATGCCGTCGGCGCCGGGCGCGTACATCGTGCTGCCGGTGTTGTCGGCGTTGCGGTCCATGTACTGCTTGCTCTCGATGGCCATCTGACTGGCCGGGCCGCCCTGGTTGCGATGCCCCGAGTAGTGCGCGGCGCCATCTTCGGTCTCGAGTACGAGGCGACCGAACTGGCGAAGGAACGCGTCGAGCTGAGCCTCGGAAGGGCAGTGCTGGCCGCGCAGCACGAGGAGCAGGTTCCGACGCAGTGCAAGCGTCAGCAACCGCACCATGTCGGGATCGCGCACACCCCAGCGCACGCCCCTGACCTCGACGCCGAAGGGGGCATCAGGCAGTGTCGTGAAGTGCAGACCGGTCTCGGCCGCGACGTCGAGGCCGAGGCTCGGCGAGAACGCCGATGCGGCTGCGGCCTCGGTGGTCGTAGTGGCGACGATCGACATCGGCATCTCCCCGTCCGGCGCCCTACCGGCCCGGGGTCGATGGTAGACGATGCCGTACGATGCCCTCGTGGCCCGACCGAAACCGGTGCTGAGCGCCCGCGACCTTGTCCTCCCCAGTGGATC
>JBKJKR010000451.1:0-4732 GCA_046597135.1 Acidimicrobiales bacterium
GGACCACGAGCGTCGCGCCACCTTCGGTGACGAGCGTCTTGACGATGCGGAGGTCCTGTCCGATGCCACCGCGATCGCGCCACGATGATCGGGCCGGCGCGGTTCCGGGAAGCGGGACCGACTCGAGCAGGTCCGGCGCGCGCCGCGGCTCGCGGCAGAACTGCACGAGCGGTTCGAGCACCTTCGACCATCGGAGCGCGTCGGCAACGGCGACGCTGTTGGCCGTGCACCGTGCGCGCAGCTCGTGGTCGTCGAGCAGCGTGAACAACGCGTGCTCGAGCGCATCGACATCCTCGGCCGGCACGGTGAGCCCCAGCGGGCGCGACGCGATGAGGTCGGCAAACGAATCGCCGCCCGTGGTCACGATAGGGAGGCCGACCCAGAGGTAGTCGAGGATGCGCGTGCGGAAGCTGAACGCCGTCTCGACGTGGTCGTAGTGCGTGGACACCCCGAGGTCGGCTTCGAGCAGGTAGTTCTGGCGATCGTCGTATGCCACCCACGACTCGTTGAAGAACACGTGCGTGCCGTTGACACCGAGATCGGTCGCGAGGCGCCGGGCCTCGACGACCATGCGCATCTCGGGCACGTTGGGATTGGGATGCTGAACACCGAGGAAGAAGAGGCGCACGTTCGGCCGCCGGGCTCGCAACTTGTCGACCGCGCGGATGAGGGTGAGCGGGTCGAACCAGTTGTAGATGCCACCGCCCCACAGGATGACCTCGTCTTGGAGCCCGATTCCCGGAACGACGCCTTTGATCGCGGGACGCGTAGTGCGCGGCACCTCGTCGGAGACGCCAAACGGTGCGAGTGCGATGAGCTTCTCGAGGCTGGGGCTGTCGTCGTAGTTGGCGGGGTTGATGCGACCCACTGCCGACATCTGACCGAGCCAGAAGTCTCGTTGCTTGTCGCTGGCACACAGGAAGTAGTCGCCGCGGGTCAGCTGCTGGTTGAGCACCAACACCGACGACAGCACGGTGTTGCGTCGGTCTTCTTCGCCGAGGTCGCGGGCCTGTTCGAGCTGTTCGAGATGGAACGGGTCATAGATGTCGACCACGATGATCTTGTTCGACGCGGCCACCACCGGGTACTCGTGCATGATGTAGCCCTGGAACACGATGATGTCGGCCCAGGCCTCGGCCTCGGCCATGCGGGCCGGGTCGACGATCCCTGTGACGAAGTCGGGGTGGTGCAGCTCGCAGTTCACGGTGGAGAGCAGCTGCACCTCGTGCTCGCGACACAGCGCGAGCGAGATCTGCCAGGCCCGGATCGCCGGCCCCGCCATGCGAGGCGTGAGGCTGTCGCCGGTGACCACGAGCACCTTGCGGCGCGGCGCGAAGACGCGCTCGATGTCGAACGCGTCGACGACGTCGCGGAAACCGCGGGTGAACTCGGGCTCCGCGATGTTGGGGTGCATGGGCAGCCGGAACATGCGGAGGATCTCGACATCGGTGCGCGTGCGACGCGCCTGCAGATCGCGGCGGGTGCGTTCGAGCGATGCCATGTTCTCGACGAGAGCGTCGATCGCGAACAGCGAGGCGACGGTCTGCTTGTGCAGGCTCAGGTGATCGTCGCCTTCGCCCGAGACGCCGCGCTCGATGTCGATGGCGTGCGCATCGGCCGCGCCCAGCACGACCCCCCGGCGTACCGACAGCGCCATGGACGCCGCAAGCAGTCGCGCCATGTTCGCGTCGTCGTAGTTCTTGTAGATGGTGAAGAGCGCATTGCGCTCGAGCAGGTAGTGCTCGCGCCAGTTGGCATAGCGCGACATCGACGCGTGGTGCCGATGGAAGACCAACGACGCCGGCACGTAGTGCACGCGCCACCCGAGCATCCAGAGACGCCACCCGAAGTCGACGTCCTCGAAGAACATGAAGTAGCGCTCGTCGAAGCCGCCAGCCGATTCGAACACCCTCTTGGGCACCACCATCGCGGCACCCGACGCGAACAGCACGTCGTGCGCGACGTCGAACTGCGGGTCGTTGGGCGCACCGACGTGCAGCTTGAACCCATGCCCGTAGAAGCTGAGCGCCGCATCGACGAAGTCGATCGCGTCGCCGGCCCACGTGAGCACCTTGCTGGCCACGCACCCGATGTCGCGATGGGCCTGGAGCTCGCCGACCGCCGCGGCGAGCCACTGCGGGTCGGGTCGGGCGTCGTTGTTGAGGAACGCCACGAACTCGCCGCGAGCGGCTGCTGCGCCGGCGTTGCATCCGCCGGCGAACCCGGTGTTGCGGGTGAGCTCGAGCAGGACCGCGTCGGGATGCGCGGCGCGGATGCGGTCAGCGCTGCCATCCCCCGAGTTGTTCTCGACGACGACGATCTCGAGCTTGTGCGCGGGCCAGTCAAGGTCGCGTAGACCGTCGAGACAGGTGATGGTGTCGTCGGCGCCCTTGTAGTTCACAACGATGACCGACACGACCCCCAGATTCGGATCGAGCTCGTTCGAATCGTTCGTGGTGCTCATGTGCGGAACCACTTCTGCTCGGGCAGCATCGAACCGTGGAACGCGCCGTCGAGCGACACGACACCATCGACGTCGGGAGGCAGGCCGCCGGTCACCTCGAAACGATGGAAGCGATGCCGGCAGTCGTACGGGTGAAGCATCTCGTAGTCGAACAACGTGACGCTGATGTCATAGAGACCCGGGGTGAGCAACAACTTTGGCACCTGGTATTCGATCGAGCCTTCACCTTCGATCATGTCGGGCACCCGATCGTGAAATCGTGTGTTCCCGGCCGCCACGGTCATGCCGTTGGGTGTGTGGAACTCGATCTTGAAGACCGGCTTGGGGACGGTACGATCGCAGCGATAGTGGATGCGGAAGACCGCGGCCTGACCGAGCGAGATCCGCTCGATCGGTTCGAACCCGCCGTTGAGCACCTCGATGCGGTTGATCTCGGCGCCGCCCTCGCCCCAACGCGACCCGTACTCCCCGTCGCGGCGCACGTTGGTCTCGACTCCGCTCATGTAGGAGTCGATGACCTCGTCGGGCGTGCCGATCGCGACGAGCTTGCCGTGATCGAGCAACGCCACCTCGTCGCACAGGTCGCGCACCGTGCCGAGCGCGTGCGACACGATCACCACGGTCTTGCCCGAATCCTTGAGCTCGAGGAACTTGTCGGCGCACTTGCGCTGAAACGCTTCGTCGCCCACGGTGAGCACTTCGTCGACGAGCAACAGGTCGGGGTCGACGTTGATAGCCACCGAGAAGCCGAGCTTCACGTACATGCCCGACGAGTAGTTCTTGACCGGCGTGTCGATGCGGTCCTCTTGGCCACTGTCGGCGAAGGCGAAGGACACGATCTCGTCGTAGCGCGCGTCGATCTGCTTGCGTGACAGGCCGAGGATCGAGCCGTTCAGATAGACGTTGTCGCGCCCCGACAGCTCGGGGTGAAACCCGGCGCCGAGCTCGAGCAACGCCGAGACCTTGCCGGACGTGGTGACGGTGCCGGTGTCGGGCCGAAGGATGCGGGCCAGGCACTTGAGCATGGTCGACTTGCCCGAGCCGTTGTGGCCGATGATGCCGAACGTCTTGCCCTTGGGAACGTTGAACGACACATGGTCGAGCGCCTGCAACTCGGTGTACTTGGCCCGGCCGCGCCGCATGACGGCGGCCTTCAAGCTCTGGTTGCGCTCGTGGTAGAGCCGGAACACCTTCGACACGTCGTCGACGACGACCGCGGCCTCGTCCATCAGAGCTCCTCTGCGAGATCGCCGTCGAACCGGTTGAACACCCAGAGCCCGGTCACCATGCTCAAACCGGCGGCGACGAAGAGATAGATGAAGTTCGACGCAGTGGGCCAGCGAAGGTCGTACATGACGCGGTGGAACGATTCGATGAACTGCAGCGTGGGATTGGCCGTGTAGAGCCGACGCAGCACCGGGTGACCGGCCGTGGCTTCGTAGGCCACCTTGGCCTCGTACACGATGGGTGTGAGGTAGAAGAGCATCTGCAACAGGATCGACCCGACGAGGTACTGCACGTCGCGGAAGTACGCGTTGGCCACCGCCACCATGAGCCCGAGCCCGGTCACGAACACCACCTCGAGTGCGACGAGCAGGAGGATCACGGGGATCCACGGCAGCACGTTGTTGCCGAGTGCCAGCAGGATGACGACGGCCACACCGAGCTCGATCAGGAAGCTCACCACGTTGGCCAGCACCGTTGCGAAGACCAGGTTCTCGCGCGGGAAGTACACCTTCTTGATGAGCCCGGCGTTGCCGACGAGCGTGCCCATGGCGCCGTTTACCGAAGCGCTGAAGAAGTTCCACGCGGTGAGCCCGCAGAACAGGTAGATCGAGAAGTTCTTCAGCCCGCTCGGCCTGCCGACCGGGCCCTCCGCCTTGAAGAAGTACTTGAACACGATCGTGTAGATGACCACCGTGGACAGTGGGTTGAGCATGGACCACGCCCACCCGAGCACCGACCGCTTGTACCTGCTGCGCAACTCGCGCAACGTCAGGTTGAGAATCAGCTCACGTGTTGCGGTGATCTCGGAAAGCTTCGACACGTGACAGCACACTCCAGGGGACCCGGCGAGGCTAGCGCCTGCCCAACCCGGCACCTTGCCATGGGTTGTCGCCGATCGGTCCCTTGGGCGGGACGCTGTCCGCGCGGCATAGCTGATGAGCCGCGACTTCGGCCACGTGCCAAGGTCGTGCTGCCCTACTACCCGTAGATTGCTCACATGCCTCAGCCACGCCGTGCTCGCGCGCGGATCAGGTTCGGTGT
>JBKJKR010000454.1:0-4252 GCA_046597135.1 Acidimicrobiales bacterium
CGACGACCGAATCCCCGGGGAACGGGTTGAAGAACACCAGGAGCTCGCGGGCCACGGGCGACTCGACCGTGTTGGTCGTACCGACCGGCACGAACCAGGTGCCGGACGCGCTCGAGGAGCACGGCCCGCGGTCGACGCCGAGCGGACCCGAGACCCGGTGCTCGACCAGCACGCCCCCACCCGCGACCTCGACGGTGGCGCTGGCGAAGGCGGCCTGGCCGATGACGTCGGCGAGGCGGAACTCGACGCGCGCGAACGCCGCAGTGGTCCAGGTGCGCCGCACCGGTGCAGGCCGCGCACCCGTGGCCGGCTTGCTCGCATACACGGTGATGGTGCCGGACCGGGCTTCGGCAGTGGTGTTGATCACCACGACCTGATGGTCGGCCACGCCGTTGTCGACCGCCGTGCCACCGTTGCAGAACCAGAGCGAGCTCATCGCGTCGGCCTTGGCGACCACCGCACCGGCCGCGACCGTTCGGGGCGCCGCGGTGTCGACCGGGTCGGCGCCGTCGTCGGTGAACACGAAGGCGGCCACCACGAGGGCCACCACCACCAGGACGGCCGGCCAGCGCGCGGCCCTCACGATGCCCTCCGTCGTTCGCGCAACGCGTTGAGGCGACCGATGACGACCACCCACGCCACCACGTTGAGCACCACGAACAGGTGCCTGCTGCGTGGGGTGCGGTAGTGCACCTTCGCCTCACCCGAGGTGGTGACCTCGAACGCATTGGCCCACCCGAACGCATCGGTCCGCACGGCCTCGGCGCCGTTCACGTCGAGTCGCCAGTTCGTCGACGAGGTCGTGGCGAGGTACAGGCGGTCGCCGGCGCTGAGCGGGCCCGACGCCTCGACGCCGTCGTCGTCGGACGTCGCCACCAGGGCCGGCCGCGAACCTTCGAGCGTGAACACTCCCCGGGCTTCGGTGAACGGGTCGGTCGACAGGTCGACGCTCGGCGGGACCACGGCCCGGATGGGCGACCACGAGTTGTTCCGATAGACGGTGACCGCCTCGTTGACCGCTTCGACGCGCTCGAGGTCGAGTTGCGCCTCGAACGTGCGGCGCAACGCGTCCGACACGGGACGGACCTCGCCGCGGTACGGCGCCGGCACCAGGTGGTCGGTCACCACCACGTAACGAATCGCCAGCACCGACAGCAGGGAGCCGAGACGGCTGGTGTCGCCGGCCGCCGCCCGACCGATCGCGTCGCGGACCCGTTGGGCACCGTCGGTCTCGGGGCCACCCCAACGATCGAGCAGCGAGGGCGGACGGCCGTCGGTGGTGGCGAAGGCCAGCCCGGCGCCGGCGCTGTCGGGGTCGCCCGGAGCGAGCTCGAGCCCGCCGAGCGGGAGCAACCGCGAATCGCCGATCCACAGGACCCGCGGCTCGCCTTCTTCGGGATGGGCGAAGAGGCCCGAGTAGGACCGCGAGAAGTCGCGTCGCGGCATCTTCCATCGACCGTCGGCCGCCCCGGTGGCGAACGGTACGAGCAACAACCCGAGGGCGACCGCCGCCGCGAACGGCGCGAACTGACGCCATCCGAACCGATGGCGACGCAGGTCGATCTCGAACGCGGCGACGCCGAGCGCCGAAGCCAGCGCGAGACCGGCCGCGGCGGGAGCGAGCAGCACACCCGGGTCGGGAAGCCCGCGTCCGAGCCAATCCTGTTGGCCGGCGAGCACCAAGGCCCAGCACGCCAGGGCGACGAACCAACCGCGCACTGCCCACGCGAGCCGCTCGCCCTGGGCGAGCAGGAGCGGGAACGCGGCCACGGCGAGCACGGCGAAGGAGATCGCGTGGGACCCGAACGGGCCGGTGTGGAAGCGGAGGATGTCGCCGACGCCGTGCCCGTCGTTGTCGAAGGACCCGGCACCCGCGACCGACGCCCAGCTGCGATCGCCGCCGACGAAGGTCAGGCTCCACGGCAGGTGCAGCACGAACACGAGGACGCCGGCGGCCAGCGTGCCGCCGAGCAGACGACCCAAGCCCCGACCCTCGCCTGCGACCAGCGAACCGACGAGCAGGCCCGCCATCACCACAAAGGTGACGACTGCGGCGAAGGGTACGAAGGCGACGGCCACGGCGACCAGCACGGCGAGGGCCACGACGCGGTGTTCGAACGACCCACCGCGCCGGCCGGTCGAGGTGAAGGGCGAGGTGGCCAGGAGACGTCCGAAGGCGCCCAGCAACCACGGTGCAGCGGCGTAGACCGCGAGCACCGACATCGAGCCCTGCGCGTACCCGTTGTAGACCACCGGCACCGCGAGGTACACCGCCACACCGGCGAGGTTGGCGCGGCGCGAACCGAACGGCCGCGTGAGCCGCCACATGCCGAACCCCGCGAGCGGTAACGGCAACAGGATGAGCACGGTGCGCAACAGCGCGGCGTGCCCGAGCAACGGCACGCTCGCGAGCGCCAACATGCCGTACGCAGTGGGCGACGCCGTGTCCGAACCCAGCGCCCGGGGATGCCAACCGCGCCACCACACGTCGAACAGGTCGCGCCCGCCGCCGTGCAGTGGCTGCAGCTCGCCGACCGCGGGGACCGCACTCGTGAAGTAGTGACGCGAACCGACGACGAGCACGAGCACCAACATGCCGATGCCCACGACGGCCTGGCGCGTGGCCACCGTGCGGAGCGACTCGGCGAGCTCGCGGCTGGCCGCGGTGAGCGACACCATGCGTTCGTCGTCGCGGCCCAACTGCCCACGGAAGTACATCCGCAGTCGCGCGCTGCCGCGCACCTGCAGGCGGTGCAGCTCGGAATCGCTGACCTGGCGGTAGGCGGCGATCGCCTTGCGGCGCCGGTGGATGCCGGGGAGCCGGCGCAGGTTCCAGGTCCACGCCGCGGCGAGCTCGCGCGCATGTCGGAAGCGGCCGTGGACCACTGCGTAGAGGATCTCGACCGTGGTGAGCAGGATCGCCTGGGGCACGATGCGGGCGAGGCGCGCGAGGCCCCAGCACGAGAGCATCGAGCGGTTCGCATGCCGGAGCTGCAGGCGGCGCGTGTCGTCGATCACCCGACGATCGGCGAGCTTTTCGCGGTGGCGGGCCACCGCGTCGGGCACCACCATCACGCGAGCCCCCGCAAGCTGGGCGCGCCAGCACAGGTCGACGTCGTCGCCGCGGAACCGCATCTCGGTGTCGAAGCCGCCGAGGGTGCGGAACAGATCGGCGCGCACGAGGATGCAGGCCCCGGGCACGGCGAACACATCGGTCACTGCGTCGCGCTGGGCCTGATCGATCTCGCCTTCGTCGGCCAGTGGGGCCGACATGCCGAACTTGTCGACGGAGAGCCCGACGTGCTGCAGCCGCGTGGGGTCGTCCCACATGACGAGCTTGGGCGCGACCACCGCGGCGTTCGACCGGATCACTTCGTCGACGAGGTGCGTGACCGCATCGGGAGCGAGCGCGACGTCGTCGTGGCAGAGCAGCAGGAGGGCGGCGCGCGGGCCTTCGGTGAGGACCCGGTTCGCGGCCGCCCCGTATCCGGCGTCGTGTGAGGTGGCGGCAAGCACCGTCGCAGCCGGCAGCACGGCGTGCACGCGCGCCGCCACGTCATCGGCGCTGGTGTTGATCACCAGGACGCCGAGGCGTGGATAGTCCTGCGCAGCGAGCGCGTCGAGGACATCGTCGAACCAGTCGCCCGGATCATGGGCGACCACGACGGCGAGGACCGACGGCCCCGCCGCGTGCGACGACGCATCCGCACGTGCGGACTCATCGTCGGATGCGACGCGCACGTCGTCCGCGAGGGATTGGTCGACGTCCTCCACGAGGGCGCAAGACTAGTCGCCTCGCGCGGTCGCCCCACTACAGTCCGTGCCCATTCCTCGGGATCGCGGTGTGCGATGCTCGGGCACCACGATCGGCGACCGGACGGGGCTGCGGCATGCGGGTGGCGTACGACGCAACGTCTCTGCTTGGCCCGCGAACCGGCGTCGGGCTCATGGCGAGCCGGTTGCTCGAAGGACTCGCCGCGGCGCCCGATGTCGAGGTCGTCGCCTTCGCGAACACCTGGCGCGGCCGCGGTGGACTGCGCGCGCTCATCCCCCCGGCGGTCGCCGTCGTCGAGCGCCCGCTACCGGCACGACCCGCCCACTTCGCGTGGCGTCACAGCGGGCTGCCGCCCGTCGAATGGCTCACCGGCCGCGTCGACGTCGTTCACGGCCCGAACTTCCTGGTGCCGCCCAGCCGGCACGCCGCGCGGATCATGACCGTGCACGACCTGACCGCGGTGCACCACCCCGAGAT
>JBKJKR010000115.1:0-3826 GCA_046597135.1 Acidimicrobiales bacterium
GGGCGATGGTCTCCCACGAGCCGTGCGCCGAGGAACGATGGATCGCGTCGATCACCGCCTGTGCGGCAACGCCGTCCGCGAACGTGGCGGCCACCGGGTCCGCGGCGACCGCGCGACCGAGCACTCGGTCACGCAGCACCTCGTACAACCGGCGGTACGGCGCGAGGTCCATGCCCATCGAGTGCCAGTAGTCGTAGGTGGTGTGCATGAGCTCGGCGGGGGGCGGATCAGGTGCTTCGGCCGGAAGGTCGGCCGGCGCCGGAAGCTGCGTCGGGCCGGAGCCAGTGTCGATCCACACGTCGTCGCCCTGCAGCCACGCCGCACCGCCGGTGCCGGTGATCTTGGTCGCAGCGACGAACTGCCCGCCCGACGCGCACGAGCTCGTCATGACCCCCGCACATCCGTTGGTGAGCCGGAAGTGCACGGTGTAGGTGTCGTCGCTCGTCATGTGCGGGCGGGGCGCCAACGTCTGCAGGCTCGCACTCAGCCCGGCGAACTCGCCGAGCGTGGTGCGGATCTGGTCGATGATGTGCGAGCCGTACGCGCCGAGCCATCCGCCGCCCTCGCTCGACTGCTCCCACCACGCGGGCATGCCGGCTGCCGGGTCGACGAGCGACGGGAGCTGCAACTGGAAGACCGCGTGCTTCGGCGCGCCGATGACGCCGCTCGAGACCACGCGCGCGAGCAACGCCTGCCCGGGCGCGAAGCGGAACTCGGTACCGAGCAGGTGCACCACGCCGACCCGCTCGGCGGCCTCGTACATGGCCCGCGCCTCGGCGAGGTCGCGGGCGAACGGCTTCTCGCACACGACGTGCTTGCCCGCCGCAACCGCTTCGAGCACGATGCCCGCGTGGGTGAACGGTGGCGTGGCCACCGCGACCACGTCGACGCCTGGCAGCGCGAGCGCCTCGCCCAGATCGGTCGACGAGTGGGGCACGCCGAAACGCGCGGCCCGATCCGCGGCCTTGGCCGCGTCGCGACCGACCAGCGCGACCACGTCGATCCCCGCTGCACGCAGCGCGCGCACATGCGTGATCACCCCGAAACCGGTTCCGACGACCACTGCGCCCAGACGCGTGTCAGGCATGGCCGATCACGGCCACAACGAATCGTCGATCTCGAAACCCACCGGTGCGCCCCAACGGTTGCGGTGCGCGACCTCGTGCGCCGGAACACGGCCCGGCACGCCCCACTTGCCCGTGGGGTACCCGAACGTGACGCAGCACGCCATGTTCCAGTTCTCGTCGGCGGGTACGCCGAGGATCGCCATCACATCGGCGGCACGGAACGCCAGCACGCTCGTGAGCGCGGTGCCCACGCCCTCGGCGCGAGCGGCAAGTTGTGCGCTCCACACGGCCGGAAAGATCGACCCACCGCTGCCATCACCACGTGCGAAGCCGAACAGCAACAAGGGGTAGCCCTCGTAGTGATCGGCGAGGTGCTGGGCCGACGCCCGCATCTTCACGAAGGCTTTGCTGTCGTCGAGCGACGGGTCAGCCGCCGCGGCGTCGACCCGAGGCTTGTAGTACGTGCTCCACAGGTTGCCGAGGCACTCCCGATAGATCGGCCCGATGGCCGACTTCACGTCGGCATCGTCGACGAGCAGGAACCGCCAGTTCTGCGCGTTGCCGCCGGAAGGTGCGCGCACCGCCGCGTCGAGGATGCGGCGTTGCACCTCGAGCGGGATGGGGTCGGGCTTGACGCGGCGCATCGCCCGCGTGGTGTAGAGCGCTTCGTAGACGTCCATGCGCGGTATTCTTGCCGCGATCGAGCGGTGCCGCTCAGGACGGCCGCTCAGGACAGCCCGGGTGCCGGCGTTCAGGAACCGATGACGCTCAGCGACAGGCTGGGGTTCGCGCCGGTGTCGAGTGGGGACGGCCCGTCGGAGGCCAACCGATACCAGCCCGCCGCGGCGATCATGGCCGCGTTGTCGGTGCACATCGCCCGGGCCGGCAAGAAGGCGTGAAGTCCGTCGGCGACGCACGCGTCGAGCAGTTGCTCGCGCAGCTGCGAGTTCGCTGCGACACCGCCGCCGAGGCACAGGCCTTTGGCGCCGACCTCTTTGGCCGCGCGGCGGGCCTTGGTGATGAGCACATCGCACACCGCGTCCTGGAACGACGCGGCCACGTCGGCCGCCCTGACATCCGGGTTCTTCCGCACGTAGTTCACGACCGAGGTCTTCAACCCGCTGAAGCTGAAGTCGTACCCGTCGTTCTTCATCGGCCGGGGAAAAGTGATCGCGTGCGGATCGCCTTCCATGGCCAACCGGTCGATCGCCGGGCCACCCGGATAACCGAGATCGAGGAACCTCGCGACCTTGTCGAACGCCTCGCCCGCGGCGTCGTCGACGGTTTGTCCGAGCAGCCGGTACTTCCCGTGACCCTCCATGCACACGAGCATCGTGTGCCCACCCGAGACGAGCAGGACCACGAGCGGCAACTCGAGATCGGGCTCCTCGAGGAACGCCGCGTACAGGTGCGCCTCGAGGTGGTTGACCGCGACGAAGGGCACGTCCCACACCAACGCCAGAGCCTTGGCCGCGCTGACCCCGACGAGCAGCGAACCGATGAGCCCCGGACCGACCGTGGCCGCCACCGCGTCGACCTTGCCGCCGTCGACCATGCCCGCTTCGAGCATGGCCTGCGACACGACGGGCGTGAGCATCTCGACGTGCGCGCGGCTCGCGACCTCGGGAACGACGCCGCCAAAGCGGGCGTGCAGATCGATCTGGGTCGACACCACGGAGGAGAGGACGCGCGTGCCGTTCATGACCACGGCCGCCGCGGTCTCGTCGCACGATGTCTCGATGCCGAGGATTCGCATGTCGGTCATCGGGTTGCGACCTCCGCTGCGATCGCGTCGAGCCGCGCCTTGTGGGCCGGAAGATAGATGTCGTGCGCCCACATGATGAGGCCGTCCTCGCCTTCGTCGCTGTAGTAGTTCTTGCGCACACCGGCCGGCGCGTAGCCGAACCGCCGGTAGAGCGCGATGGCCGCGGTGTTCGAGACCCGCACTTCGAGCGTGAGCGATTCGAGCCCGCGGTCGAGCGCGTACTCGTGCAGTCGGATCATGAGCAGAGCACCGATCCCGCGGCGTTGCCACGTGGGATCGACGGCCACGGTGGTGATGTGACCTTCCCCGGCGATGACCATGATGCCCGCGTGGCCTACGTGGACATCGTCGACCCGGGCGACGATGTAGTGCCGCGATTCGCGCTTGTCGAGCTCTTGGCGGAGCATCGAGATCGACCATGGACGCAGGTAGACCAACTGGTCGACCCGTTGCACCTCGCCGAGGTGATAGCGCTCCATCGCGCCGATCTGCACGTCGGAGGCGAGCATCGTCACTTGGTGTCCCGCGTGGCCCAGTTGATGTCGATGTCGGGCTTTCGCAGATAGAGCGGCGTGATCTCCCACGGCTTCACCCACTGCTCGCGCAGCGCCTGCGCGTGCGCCAGCTGCACGAGCGACGAGGCGTTGGGGTACGCGAACCCGAAGTCGGCCAGCTCGACCTTGCGCAGACCGTCGAACACCTCGTGGTAGCGAAGTGCGCCGTCGCCCACCACGAGGCAGTCCTCGCTGTGGGCCAAGATCTCGGAGGCGAGATCGTCGGGGGACGACACTTCGTAGTCCGACACGCGTTGCACGCCGCCGGGGACCGGTCGGTAGAACGCGTGGAACAGCTCGCCACGACGGGCGTCGATGGCGGCCACGATGAGCTTGTTGGTGAAGCGCACGGGGAACGCCAAGAGGTCGAGGCTCGCGACGCCGATCATGGGCACCGTGAGCGCATGTGCGACGGCCATGGCCGACGCGATGCCCACCCG
>JBKJKR010000169.1:0-2727 GCA_046597135.1 Acidimicrobiales bacterium
CTTCTTCGGCCTTCCGTCGCGGCGTACCGTCGAGGTCGGATTGCAGGTCGACATCTAGGGCTGCACGACCCAGGGCGTCGACGGAATCGACGCCGGATCGAAGCGGGCGAGAAGGTCGGCGGTCGTCGGGCGCTCGCCGATCTCACACAATCCGAGGCTCGCGCCCAACATGGCGCGGACGCTCGCGGCATCGTGCCCGCCGGCGGCGAGCAACGCGAGGGTCACTGCACCGTGTCGTTTCGCGAGTCGACTGCCGTCCGGTGCGAGCACCATGGGTACGTGTGCGTACGACGGGGCGGGCAAGGCGAGCAGTTCGTACAGGTGGAGCTGGCGGGGTGTCGACGTCAGCAGATCGTCGCCCCGAACGACCTCACCGACGACCTGCGCGTCGTCGTCGATCACCACGGCGAGGTTGTAGGCCGGCACACCGTCGTTGCGGCACAACACGAAGTCGTCGACCCGACCGGTGACTCGGCCGCGGAGCCGATCGACGAACGACACCTCGACGTCGCCCGCCCGCAGGCGCAGCGCCGGCCGGCGTCCTTGCGCCTCGAAGGCACGGTGGTGGGCGTCGGTGAGCTCACGACAGGTGCCCGGGTAGGCCCCATCGGGGAGATCGCCGTGGGGGGCCGCAGCAGCCTCGCGGATCTCGCGGCGTGTGCAGTAGCAGGGGTAGACGAGACCGCGTCCGGCGAGCTCGTCGATCGCGGTGCGATACCACGCGAAGCGCTCCGACTGGCGCAGCACGGGACCGTCCCAGTCGAGGCCGAGGGCCGCCAGGTCGCGGAGCTGCGCAGCTTCGTGGACGGGCGACGCGGTGAGGCGGTCGAGGTCCTCCATGCGCACCACGAACCGCGCACCGGCCGATCGTGCGAACAGCCACGCGAGCAGCGCGGTGCGCAGATTTCCGGGGTGGAGATCGCCGGTGGGGCTCGGCGCGAACCGTCCGTGGTGCTGCGCCGGGTGATCGTGGTCCGGCACGGTGCGGCTCAGCGAGGCTCGCGGGGGAGACCGAGCACCCGCTCGCCGAGGATGTTGCGCAGGATCTGGGTGGTGCCGCCCATGATCGTGTAGCCGGGCGCGTAGCAGATGTTGCGCGACACCCGATTCCACAACATGGTCTGTGGCCCGGCGACGCGACCGCAGAACTGGGCGACGCGTTGCTCGTGTTCGGTGCAGATGGTCTTCGTCGCCGCGCTGAACCCCTTCGGTGCCTGGCCGAGCATTTCGCGCAGCACCAGCAGCCGCCCGATGCGGTACACGGTCTCGATGGCGGCGATCTCCTGGCGGAGCACAAGATCGTCGACATCCGCGTGGGCGCGTGCCTCGAGGTACAGGGTCCGGTTGGATACCAGGCGGTCGATGCCGCCGCGCTCGTGTTCCATCTGGCGCATGATCTGTTTGAAGCTGCCGTTGAGCGTGCCGACGAGGTTCTCGGCCGGCACGACGACGTCCTCGAAAGCGACTTCACAGAAGTGCTGGTTGCCGGTCATGTCGACCACCGGCGAAACCTCGATGCCCGGGCTGCCCATGTGGACGAGGAACTCCGACAGCCCGGCGTGGGGTGGGGCGTCGGGGTCGGTGCGCGCCACCAGGTAGCACCAGTCGGCGTGGGCCGCGCCGCTGGTCCAGATCTTGCGACCGGTGATGATCCAGTTGTCGCCGTCGCGCACCGCGCGGGTGCGCAGCGATGCGACGTCGCTCCCGGCGTCGGGCTCGCTCATGCCGATGCACCACGCGCTGGTGCCGGCGATGATGTCGGGCAGGAACCGGCGGCGCTGATCCGCAGTGCCGAACTGCAGCAGGGTCGGCCCGATCTGGCGGTCCGCGAACCACGACGTGGCGATGGGCGCCCCCTCGGAGATCAGCTGCTCGAAGACCACGAAACGCTCGAGCGCGGTGCGTCCGTGCCCGCCCTCGGCCACCGGCCACGTCATGCCCAGCCAACCCCGCTCACCGAGCTCTCGCGCGACGTCGGCGTTGTTGCCGATGAGCCAGCTGTCCTCGGTGAGGTCCGCTTCGGCGGCCATGGTCATGGCCACCTCGCGTGCATGTTCGGCCAGCTCGACGACTGATGCAGGAAGGTCGAAATCCATCGTCCGCATGCTCGCACGTGGCGTGGTTCGACGCGCCGTTCGGGCTCGGTCCGTGCTGCGGTGAACCGCCACTCGGCGGGCCGGTAGGGTCCCACGCATGCAAGCGATCGTGCTCGAAGCCCACGGCGGCCCCGAAGTCCTCCAGTTGCGCGAGGTGCCTGACCCGGTGCCCGGGCCCGACGAGCTGTTGGTCGACGTCGTGAGCACTGCGGTGAACCGGGCCGACGTGCTGCAACGATTGGGCCACTACCCGTATCCGGGACGCAAGCCCCTTTACGACATCCCCGGTCTCGAGTTCGCCGGACGGGTCGTCACCATCGGCGATCGCGTCACGGCGTGGTCGCCGGGCGACGCGGTGATGGGCATCGTCACCGGGGGCGGCTACGCGTCGCGCATCGCGGTGCACGAGCGCCAGGTCATGGCCGTACCCGTAGGCATCGACATCGCCGATGCCGGCGCCATCCCCGAGGTGTGGATCACGGCGTACGACGCACTCGTGGTGCAGTGCGGGCTGCGTGCGGGCGACGTGGTGCTGGTGCACGCCGGTGCGTCGGGGGTGGGCACGGCGGCCATCCAGATCGCCGCCGCGATGGGGGCGACGCCGATCGTGACCACATCGTCCGGAAAGGTC